>JANMIF010000517.1:0-19887 GCA_031375695.1 Planctomyces sp. | reverse complement strand
GGTCCACTTCACCCAACCGAGACGTTCGACCGTCTAAGCGTACCGTATAGTTGAGTGATTGATGAATGATGGTGGGCCGGCGCGGCGATGCGCCGCTGTCCCTCCCTACACGGCTAGCAAGAAGGGTCGAATGATGACGGAGCGCAAAGCGACGCCGAAGGCAAAGTCCCTTCCGAAGGCAGGCGTGGAGGCGGACGCGCCCGCTTCCCGGCTAGGCGATGAGCGGGTCCGAGACCTGACGGGATGGCGCGGGAGACCCCGGCTCGCATGCGGGCGCTGATCTTGAAAGTCGACCCCGAGATGATCATCGAGGAGCGGAAATGGAGGAAGCCGTCGAAATGCGATGGCGGGGGTTCCAGTCTGGTCACACAACGGGATCGTCTGCACCGGCGAGACGTACACGAAGGTCGTGAAGCTCACGTTCGCGCTGGGAGCCAGCCTCCCAGACCCATCGCGCCTCTTCAATTCCAGCTTGGAATGGAACACGCGCAGGGCGATCGACATCCACGAAGGGGAACGCCGTTAAGAAAACCGGGGTTTGATTTTTTCATCGTCGTGTCACCCTTATGCGTTGAACCTCAAGGTAATGGCGAGACGAGTTTTTTGCGGGGCATGCTTGGAGCAAGTACGGCGCGGTTGGCCCTTCATCCCGCTTCATTTTCGATCGCGCGCGTAGCGGACTCGACAGCCGCGAGCGAGAGTTTCGGTCACGGTGGGCCTTTCGCCTTTGAGTGTGGAAGTGATGGCAGCTTCGACGTATTTGAGCTTCACGGCGGCGGGGTCGGTGCTGTCGTCCATTGCCCCCATGTAGATCAGCTTGCGGTCGCGGTCGAGCACATAAAACTCCGGCGTGAAGATCGCTCCGTAGTCTTTCGCGATCTTCTGCGACTCATCGGAGAGATATTGAAACTCGAAGCCTCTTTCTTTGGCTCTAGCCGTCAACTTCGGCAACCGATCGGGTGCGACCTGATTCACGCACACGGCCACAACTGCCACATTGCCGCTTGGCCCGGCGTGTTGCTTCGCCAAGTTGTTGATCCGCTCTTCGTAATCGACGGCCGTCGGACAGCTCAAGCAGGTGAAGACCAAGACAACAACGTCCTTGTCCTTTAACTCCGCCAACGAGTGACTCTTGCCGTCCGTCCCCGGCAGATTCTCCCAGCCCGGTGCTTTGTCGCCGATGCTCAACACTTCGTTGTATTGCCCGGCTACGGCCGCGAATGCAGAGAAAAATAACGCGAGCAAAAAAACGAGCGAGCGGCTCATGAACATCTTCGACATTGCGACCCTTCGTTTGAGCATAATCATGCGATGATGTCGGTCACGACACGAGCGCCGCCGACTCCGGTCAATTTGTAATCTCGGCCACCGTAGCGGTACGTCAGTTTTTCGTGGTCCAGGCCGAGTAGGTGCAGGATCGTCGCGTGCAGGTCGCGCGGGTGCATTTTGTTTTCGACTGCTTTGATGCCGAACTCATCGCTGATCCCGTATCGCTGGCCGCTCTTGATGCCGCCGCCGGCGAGCCACATCGAGTACGCCGTCGCGTTGTGATCGCGGCCGTCGCTCTGACGGACGTGCGGAGTACGGCCGAACTCACCGCCCCACAGAACCAGCGTGTCTTCCAACATGCCGCGAGCCGCCAGGTCCGTGAGCAATCCGGCCAAAGGCTGATCGGTCGCACGGCAGTTGTTCGAGAGCGCTGTCTTCAGTGCGTTGTGCTGATCCCAGTTGGAGTGCGTGATCTCGATGAACCGCACGCCCGCTTCGGCCAGTCGCCGAGCCATCAGGCATTGTCGGCCGAAGTTTTCGGTCGGACCGTTGCTGATGCCGTACAGGTCGAGAGTTTCTTTCGACTCCTTCGTCAGGTCGAGCACTTCGGGCAGAGCGTCTTGCATGCGGAACGCCAACTCGAACGACTCGATGACTCCTTCGACTTCCGGATTTACCTCTTGTCGGCCGAGCAGATTGCGATTGAGCGACTGCACAAGGTCCAACTGGTCGCGCTGCAATCCGCCAGGAAGATGTTTCGAGCGGATGTTGCCAATCCCGGCGTCAGCGACTCGCTGGCCTTCGCGGCCGATCGCGGTCCCTTGATAGATCGCCGGCAGAAAACCGCTCGAATAGTTTTGAGCACCACCCAGATTGTTCGGCGGGCTGATCGTGACGAAGCCCGGCAAGTTTTGGTTGAGCGTTCCCAAGCCATACAGCATCCACGAACCCATGCTCGGCCGAGCGAACCGGAACTCGCCGGTGTGCATCATCATGAACGCTTGCGGGTGATTCGGCACATCGGTCCACAAACCGTTGAGCACACACATTCGATCCGCGTGCTTGGCGACATTCGGGAACAATTCCGAGATTGGCAGTCCGCTCTCGCCATGTTGCTCGAACTTCCACGGCGAACCGAGCAGCTTGCGACCTTTTTGATCGGGAGCCGATTCGCCGTCGTGCTTGGCCAGTTCCGGTTTGTAATCAAATGTATCGACATGCGAAGGCCCTCCGCGCATGCAGGCGTAGATCACGCGGTTGACCTTCGGAGCGAAGTGCGGCTCCTTCGGCGCCAGCGGATTTTCGTAATCGGCCACAGCCCGTTCAGCACACAGCCCGGAAAGGGCCATCATCCCGAACCCACCTGCAACACTCTGCAACATCTCGCGACGAGACCACCGATTCAGAACATTGTTTGGCATGTATGGCTCCTTTGAGTTTGTAGTTCCGCCATCAGGCGGAGTGTTTATCAAATTGGCCGCCTAAAGGCGGAACTACGAACGGACGCTACTCGACATACCGAAACTCTGCCGAGGCAAACAGCGCTTGTGAGAACGTGGCCCAGGTTCGGCTGCGGATTTGAGTTTTGTCTTTTTCGGCTTGTTCGACGGCGATGCGGGCGCGGTCGAGGAATTGAGCGGCTTGAGTCTTCTCAGACTCACTTGCGGCGCGACCGTAGGAGAGGCGGAAGGCGAAGTTGATGCGTTCTGCGTCGGATAAATCGCTTGCGGACAAAATACGTGCCGCGAAGTGGCGAGATTGATCGACCAGGAACGGGCTGTTCATCAGGAACAGGCTTTGCGCCGGGACGTTGGTTGCGTCGCGGACGCCGATGACCAGTGACGGATCGGGGGCGTCAAACAAGTCCAAGGCTTCGGGCATCGCGTTGCGGACGATCGGAAGGTAAATGCTGCGGTGCGAGTTTTGAATGTCGGTGAATGTGCTCGGCGACAACTGCCGTTGCACTTCTTGTTCGCCATGTTTAGCGACATCCGAACCGCGGCGCGGATCGAGGTCAATCTGGCCGCTGACCGCCAGGATCGCGTCGCGGATTTGATCGGAGTCCATGCGGCGCGGCGTGTGTCGCCAGAGGAAGACGTTGTCGGGATCGCGTTCGTAGCTGGCAGAGTCGTGAGTGCTGGCAAGCCCGTAGTTGCGAGTCAGCACGAGCGACCGGACCAGCTTCTTCACCGACCAGCCGTCGCTCACGAACTGCAATGCAAGCTGATCGAGAAGTTCTGGATGCGACGGTTTCTCGCCAAGCACCCCGAAATTATCGACGCTTGCCACGATCCCGCGTCCGAACAGATGTTGCCAGATGCGGTTCGAGATGACTCGCGCGGTCAGAGGGTTCTGCGGCGACGCCATCCACTCGGCCAATTGCAACCGACCGCTGCGATCCGCCGGAATCTTCGGCATGTCGCCGATTGTCGCGACTGTCACAAAACCGCGTGGGACGTCGTCGCCCCGTTTTTGCGAATCGCCTCGCAAACAGATTTTGCAGTCGGCCGGTTTCTTTTCATCGCGCACGCCCATTGCCAGTTCGGCGGCGGGCGGAGCGTTTGCTTCGCGGTCTTTGATCTCGTCGATGATGTGCCGCAACTCTTCGCCAAGCCGTTTAATTTTTTCCGTTTGTTCGGGTGAAGCATCGTTTGGGATTTTGACTTCGACATTCGGCTCTTCCGGCTTCGGACCACCTTGCTGCTTGAGTAGTTTCTTGGCCTGCTTTTGAGCCTGCTTGTTGTTTTTTGCGTTCTTGGCGTTGTTGGCCGCGACTACGCGATCGATCGCGCCGAGTTGCCGCAGCTGCACGACCAACGTTTGCCGTTCTTTACGAAGTTCGGCAACAGCCGCATCGTGTTTCTGCCGAATTTCGGCCGCGTTCGGATTGCCGGTCAGCGTGTGAAATCCGGTGTTCTTCAGCCGTCCGTTCCCCTGGCCGCCGCCGGCGCTGTACAGCGATTCGGTGCTGGTGAAGATGCCAGCCATCGCGTAGTACTCGGAGGTCGGAATCGGATCGAACTTGTGATCGTGACATCGCGCACACGCCACCGTCAGCGCCATGAACCCGGTCGTTGCCACTTCGATCTGTTCGGCGACAAGGTCCATTGAGAAATCAGGGTTGTTCTGCGATCGCGGCTTCGAACCGAGTGCCAAGAACCCGGTCGCCGTTAGCAACATGTCGCGTTCTTTCGGGTCTTGCGACGGCAGTAAGTCGCCGGCCAGTTGCTCGGTGATGAACCGATCGAATGGCTTGTCCGAGTTGAATGCGTTGATGACGTAATCACGATATCGCCAAGCGTGGGGATAGGTGACGTTGTCCGTGTTGCCGTTCGATTCCGCAAACCGCACAACATCCAGCCAGTGGCGTCCCCAACGTTCGCCAAACTGCGGCGACGCGAGCAGCCGATCGACGATTGGCTCCAGCAACTTTAAGGTCGGAGCCGAATCATTCACGAACGCATCGACTTCTTCCGGTGTCGGCGGCAAACCAATCAGATCGAGATAAACTCTCCGCAGCAGCGTCCGCCGATCGGCATCACTTACCGGCGTGAGACCGTTCGCTTCCAAATCTGCGAGCACAAACTTGTCGATGTCCGACTTCGGCCACTGTTGATTTTTGACTTTCGGTGGTTCGGCAACTTTTGGCGGTTGAAACGCCCAGAATTGCCGGCCCGCTTCGATGTCGATTTCTTTTTTTGCAGGATGTTCCGCTCCGGCAATTGCTTCACGCGGGTCGGGTGCTCCCATTTTGATCCAGGCCACGAAATCGGCGATCACGCGATCGGAGAGTTTTTTGTTCGGTGGCATTTCGAGGCCATCATGCTTCAGCGCTTCGATCAATAAGCTGTCATTGGGACTTCCCGGAACTATTGCCGGTCCTGATTCGCCGCCGCGCAGCAAGCTGTCTCGCGAATCGACCGTCAGGCCACCTTTGGCCTTCTCCGATTTGGCTGAATGGCATTCGTAGCAGCTTTCGACCAAGACCGGCCGAATCCGCTTCTCGAAGAAGGCGACTCCCTTTTTGTCGGGGACCGCTTCCTCGGCAAACGCAGACGACAGCGAAAACGCCAAAAGCCAAGCAGTCAATACCCATCGAGACATCGTTCCGTCCTTTCGACGAATCCCGTTCACCGAGCCAGCCTTCCATCAAGTGCCGAAACGATGCGCCAAGTCTGCGAATTATTTCCCGCTGGGCCGTTCGTGTCACTGCCGAACCGCTGACTTGATCCCCACGGATAGCATCTTGTCACCGGACACATCGTTTGTTTCCACAACCTCAACCCAATATTGAAGTGAAACTCACGCGAGCCTCATACATCTCATCGGCCCGATGCCCTTGCGACACGGCGCTCTCTGCCGACAGAATGGCCTTCGATTTCGATCATCCTGCTCGCGAGAATCTTCTTGATGTCCGTTGAATCAACCGGCTCGCTGCCCGTTCTTACGCCGACCGTGACTCCCGCCACGGGCGCGACAGAGGTTGGCAGCTATTTCGTTTCGAATTACCCGCCGTTTTCGCAGTGGCGCACGGAACTGGTCGGCGAGATCGAAGCCGCCTTTGCCACCGAACCAAATCGTGACATCCCACTCGGCCTGTATTTGCATATCCCGTTTTGTCGAAAACGCTGTAAGTTCTGTTACTTCCGGGTCTACACCAATCAAAATGCGTCGGCCATCGAGCAGTATGTCGATTCTCTTGGCCGCGAAATCGAACTGCTCGGCCAACAACCAGCCGTGCGCGGTCGGCCGTTGCAGGTCGTGTACTTCGGCGGCGGGACGCCCAGTTATCTCAGCTCGAAGCAACTGCTGTTTCTACGCGACACTCTGCGACGCACGATCTCCTGGGATCACGCTCAGGAAGTCACGTTTGAATGCGAACCGGGAACGCTCAACCTGGAGAAAGTCCGCACACTCAAGGAGATCGGCGTCACCCGCGTGTCGCTGGGCGTGGAGAACTTCAACGACGCGATACTGGAAGAAAACGGTCGTGCTCATTTGTCGCCGGAGATTTTTCGAGCTTACGACTGGTTGCAGCAGGTCGGTTTTCCGCAAATCAACATCGACCTGATCGCTGGCATGATCGGCGAGACCGATGACAACTGGCGGCAATGTGTTGAACAAGCGATCGGATTACAGCCAGACAACATCACCGTGTACCAAATGGAGTTGCCGTTCAACACACTGATCTCAAAGGAAATGCGAGAGCAAGGCCTGACGTCGCCCGTCGCCGATTGGCCGACCAAACGCCGCTGGGTCAGCGAGGCGATCGACCGCTTCCTCGCGGCCGGCTACCAGATTTCCAGCGGCAATGAATTCGTAAAGAGCCTCAATACCGACCGTTTCGTATATCGCGACAATCTGTTTCGCGGAGCCGATCTGTTGGCATCGGGAGTCTCGGCTTTCGGCCATTTGCAAGGAGTGCATTATCAGAACTTCGACCGCATCGAAGACTATCAGCACGTCGTTCAAGCCGAAGGTCGCCTGCCGATCAACCGCGCCATGCGTCCGACTGCTCACCAAAATCTGATCCGCGAGTTCGTGCTTCAAATGAAAGAAGGCCACGTTGACGCTGGCTCATTCACACAGAAATTTGGCATCGACGTAATGACCGAATTCCACTCCGCGCTTCAAAATCAGCAAGCCGCCGGATACCTCAATTTCGACGAGACTCATCTCCAACTCACCCGCAAGGGCTTGCTGCAAGTCGATAGCCTGTTGCCGGAATACTTTGAACCGCAACATCGACAAGTTCGGTACACCTAAAATGCTCGCGACGATTTCCGGCGAACAGAAGGCTTTCAATGAGGCACGGCGGTTGGAGCAGGATGAGCAACATCAGGCGGCGTTCTCGAAGTCCTTGGAAGTTCCGGGATGCGAGTTTGCCGCCGCGACGATTGCTCGGCCGCAAGCTCGTGAGTTTTTGACGTTGCTTCGCGAACGATCCGCGGCGACCCCGGAGGTTTGTCGGCGGTTGCTTGAGGCGGGTTTGTTGTTGGCTCTGCGTGACCAGAGCGAAGCGCTGGCGGCGGACATTGGGCGTAATGTAGGTTGGAATATCGAGGTGCAAATTGAGTCAGGGGTGAATCGCGAGGCCAAAAATGAAATTTGAAGACCCGCCCCCGACCCCGGCTCCAGCGCAAAGTGCGTCGTGCGAACCGACAATCGAGCCGTGTATCGTGGCCCCGCGCCGTCGAAAAGCTCCGCGCGATCACGGCCAATTTCTGGCGATTCCCGACCTCGCGGAAATGCCTCGTTCCGTCGAACGGAATCGAGGCGACCTCGCGGAATGGGATTTTGCTCCGCTCGGCCGGCCGATTCACGAACTCCGTGAGCTCGCGCGCCGTGAGGCGTTGGCTGCGGCAGTCGACTACACGCAGCTTTTGGATTCGTTCATAGATTGTGAATCAGGCGGTAGCCGAAATCGTGAGATTTCGGTTCCGCAGGAAAACACGGAACTCGCACAAGCTCGGCTACAGGATCCGTCACGGCCGTTGATTGTCAGTGGGCATCAGCCGGAATTGTTTCATTGCGGCGTTTGGGTCAAGAACTTTGTACTCGACCACATGGCCAGCGCCATGAATGGGATCGGTCTGAATTTGATTATTGATAACGACGCGCTGCCGATCTCCAGCATAGCCGTGCCTGTCGGCGGGCGCGACGCGCCGAGCATCGAGCAGATTCCGTTTGCCGAGGTACACGGCAATCCGCCGTGGGAAGAGGTCCGCGTGTGCGACGAGCCACTCTTCCGATCATTTGCCGAACGAGTCACCACCGTGTTGTCCGACTGGTCACTGCCGCCGCCGTTGTTGAATCAGATGTGGCCCGCGGCCTGTGCGGTGCTCGATCATCACGCAGATCAGCGGGCGTATCTGGTGAACGCTTTGACCGTCGCTCGCCGCGCGGTCGAACGAACTTGCGGACTGCAAAACCTCGAACTTCCGATCAGCCGGCTCGCCGGCACGGAAGCGTTCGCGTGGTTTGTCGCCTGGATGCTCGCAGACGTTACGACTTGGCACACAGCCTACAACGGAGCAGTCGAATCACATCGTCGGACGAACCGCATTCGTAGTGTCAGTCATCCGGTTCCGAATTTGATTAGGGACACGCAAGCATCCGGCGACGAGCGGTTCGAAGTCCCACTGTGGATTTGGCAGACAGGTGCTTCGCGACGGAGTCGATTGTTCGTTCGTGACAACGGAGTGCAGCTACGACTGTTTGCGGAGTCCGAGGAATTGGCGACGCTGCCGCATCCCGCGCGAACCGACCCGGCGCGAACGATTGCCTCGCTCCGATCGCTCGCCACCGAAAAGCAGGTCAAGATACGTCCGCGAGCATTGACCAACACGTTGTTTGCCCGCGTGTTCCTTGGTGACACGTTTTTGCACGGCATCGGCGGAGCAAAGTACGACGAGATCACCGATCAACTGATCGCCAAACTTTGTAACATCCGGAAACCACCCGAATTTCTGACAGTTACGGCAACATTTCAATTGCCGCTTGGTGCTTGGGACGTAAAGCCGGCGGATGTTGCGGAGATGCGGCACCGACTGTGGGACTTCGACCACAACTCCGAACGCCACATTGTGCCCGACAATTTGCCCATCGACATTCGTTGCGAAAGCAAGCTACTTCTGACAGAACGACGGCAATTGATCGAAGAGGAGCAAACGAAAAGCAGTTGTTTGATCAAGGTTCCAGATGTGAACAAAGCGGGCAATCTTCTCCGCTGCCGACGGCTGCGCGACATTCGCCGGCGACTCGCCGAACTGGTATCCACATTGAGGATTCTGCCGCAGACAGAATGGCAACTGGCTCAGTCGCGACTCGTCGCAAACACAGTGCTGTCGAGCCGCGAATTCTCGATCGGCCTATTTTCGAGTGACCTGCCGCAACAACTCGCTCAGATCCTTCGCCAGACCAAGTCCGCTTCCGAAAAGTGAATGTGAGAGGCGCTCGCAAAGATTTGACTTTTGGCGGGCACATCAAATTTGAGATTTGAAATTTCCGGGCTCCTTTGGATTTCGGATTTCGTCAATCTCGCCGCATTGTCCCCCGCGTCGGCAAACTCTCCAAATTCCCTTCGCGAGCGTGTGCCTCTCGACTATAGTCCCACCGTCCGAAAGGAAGGACTCGAAAATCCTTGGGTATTTTGATTGAGATTGATGATGACCCGATGTGTTGCAGTGTTCGTGTTACTGATCGCGGTAGCGCTTAATTTCGGGACGGAATTGTTCCGTTCGGCTGAGGTGGTGGCTCAAGATCAGCCTGTCGCCGTGATGCCGGATGACAATGTGAACGCCCCGTCGGACGGGAAAGCTCGTGCCGAAGCACCGGCTGGTCGGACGGACCTAACGATTGGCTGGAAGCAAATCCGCGAACTGTTTGGATTCAGTGTGGAAAGCCTGCCGATGTGGGCCTTGGTCATCTGCTCGATCCTGACAATCTCATTTGCCTTTGAACGAGTAGTGGCTTTGCAGGCTCGACGAGTTTCCCCGCATGCCTTCGTTTCCCGGTTTCTGCAACGGCTCAAAGAAGGGGATTTGGATAACACGAAAGCTCAAGAGTTACTGCAGGTCTGTCAGGAAAACGATAGCCCGATCGCGCATTTCTTCGCGATCGTCTTGGAAAATCGCGGCCGCTCGGCGGTCGAGATTCGTGTCAACGTCAGCGACATGGCCGACAACGAACTGTTTCATCTCCGCAAACACATTCGAGCGATCAGCGGCTTGGCGATGCTGGCTCCGCTGATGGGTCTGTTCGGCACGGTCATCGGCATGATCAAAGCCTTTCACGCGCTGTCGCAAACGAGCGGCGTCGGCAAGACGGAAATGCTGGCTCACGGGATTAGCTTGGCGCTGATCGCCACGGCCAGCGGCTTGGCGGTCGCGATCGTGGCCTCGATCTTTTTCTACTACCTGCAAGGTCGAGTCGATCAGCGGATTCAAGAAATGGACCTGTTTACCAATCAAGCGGTGATGCTAGTCGCCAGTGACGGCCGGCCGCGTGAACCCGAACGCAAAGTCCGCCGACCGCTCCCGATCGAAACAAAATCGGCCTGAGATAAAATTCTCGCCAGTAGCCGAACTCGTGAGAGTTCGGTTGCTGCCGTCGATGTTGAACAACCGAAGTCTCACGACGTCGGCGACATCGAGTTTTGAAATTGTCACTCACTCACGAAAAAGGACGACGGGCAGGAGTGCCCCTCCTAAGAACCGATGTTGCACGCCAAACACGGCACTTCCGACGAGCCACTGTTTATTAATTTGACGCCGATGATCGACGTCATTTTGACATTGCTCATTTTCTTCATGGCGGCCACCAAGCTGTATGATTGGGATGAACAGAAGCTCGACGTTTCGGTCCCGCAAGTTTCGTCCGCCAAGCCGCTGACCGAACTGCCGGATGACATTGTTGTGAGCATCAGCAAAGACGGCACCGTTTCGCTCAATGAAGACACCGTGGAACTGACCGAACTCCGTCGACGCCTCGTGATCGCTCGCAAGAATTTCTCCGAGCAGGGGGTGAAGATCCGGGCCGATGGCCGTATCACGCACCAGCGTGTGGCCGATGTCATGTCTGCCTGCCATGCCTCGGGCATCGGCCGCATCGTCTTCGCCGTCCGCGAAGCCACCGAATAATGTGTCTCGGATTGCCTTCGTCACATCGTCACGCGTTTGATCACGATCGTCGCATACGTTCCGCGCGGCAGATCAAACGACAACGTCAGCTTCCGTGTCCCCGCGTACATTTCATCCGCATCGAAAACCGAATGTAGTCGTGCGGGAACGAACAGCGCCGCTCGTTCCCCCTTTGAGAAAAACGCATCACGCGGATATTTGACTCGCATCGTCCGCGGTTCCAAACCGAATTCTGCGAGCACCGATTGCAGCCGATCGAACAACTGGCCGGATTCCAATTTTAGGCGACCCGACGGAAGCGGCAGCCGTAGCGCAAACAAATCGCGGTGTTGATCATCGTCAAGCGACAGTACAAACGGGGCGGGGCGCTCGCCGAATGAAACCTCCACCAGTTGGTCCGGGCGACAAACGTCATACAGCGTCGCGGCCAATAGTCGATTCCAAACCGCGCTTTGAAACGCCGACAACCATAACCCGCGCAGATCGCTGCGCATCAATGCCAACGCCCGGCGAAAGTCCGTCGGATGATCGCAGAGATACGTCACGATGCTCCGCCGGCTGCATCTCGGCAGCGCGGCTTTCAACTCAATCCAATGACCCCACAGGTCGCGAATCAATTGCTTTTCGTTTCGATCATCCGGCCGATCGTGCTCGTTCGGTTCCGCCAGCCCGAGCCACAATGCTCGTTCGTAATCGCCAAGACACCACGGCACGGCGATAAACTCGCCCGATTCACCGAGCGACCCGAAACGCTGATCGTCGAAATAATTCGGCACACCGCTCACCGCGATCTCGGCCAACGCTCGCGTGGCGGTATCGACCTGAGCGTCTGACAGTGACCGCATCACGATCTCAAACCGGTTGCCGCTGAAGTCCGCCGCCTCAAACGGTCGTTCCGTCTGGCCGAGATATGCCAGCTCAAGATTTGTCTGAGTCAGTTCACGTCGCGGCCCATTTTTGATCGTGACGAATTGTGTCGTGACCGCGTGCTTATCCTTCAGACCGCCGTAACTGACTTGCTGCCGCGCCAAATTCCAGCATCGCAAAATCGCATCAACCGCCTCGGGCGTTCCGAGCGATCGCTTCGTCAATCGATACAATGCAAACGCCCCGCGCCCACTCGGCGGACCGGCGTCGAGCCGCTCCGACAACTCGGTCACGCAAAAATCTTCAGGCTGGCACTTCAGTTTCATTAGCTGTCACGCTCCGGTGTTGTCCACACACTAATCCGACTCGCAAGCGAGGGGCATCACACTAACTCGACGCGTGAATGAGGGCGAGCACTCCACAACACTTATCGTCTCGTGAAACGTTCGCTCTCCAACGCGTCGAGTTAGTGTCGCCGAGCCACCACCGTCAACCGGCCGGATTGGTGAATCAGAGCGAGCAGTCGAGCGACTGGTGACAGCAAACACAATCCGAGGGCACTCGGATTGTCGGTCCAGCGAATCAATCGTTCGCCCAGTGACCAGCGCGGAAATTGAATTCGCAGCCACAACCCGACCGACCCAACTAAGTTGTTGACGTTCCGCTGAGGAATCAATTCGACCAACTCCAATCCGCTTGCTTCCAATAGTCGGCAGATCGTGACCGGCGTGAAATGTTGCAAGTGAGTTGGCAGTTGCAGCGCATACCAAAACCGCCCAAACGCGAGCCGCTCCCAGCAGCCGAAATTCGGTACGCTCAGCAACAACCAGCCGCGCGGTTTGAGCAACTTCCGCGCGAGCCGCAACGTCGCCACCGGATCGTGTAAATGTTCGACCACCATCCAAGCAAAGATTGCGTCGAAGCTGGCCGGTTGAAGTTCCGGCTCCTGGCCCCATGACGATTCGAGCGATCCGGTGATCACGTGCAAGCTCCGTTCGCGTGCGACCCGCGCCGCCGATTCCGTTGGCTCCAAGCCGACACATCGCCAGCCACGCTGCCGCAACGAATCCAGATACGTTCCCGTCGCGCAGCCCAACTCCAGAACCCGCGCCTGCGTCAGCGAATCGAGTTCCGCCGGCAGCCGCGTCGCACGCGAGTCGATCCAAAACAACACGAATCTCTTGAGCCAGCCAAATCGGCGCGGCTTCGTCGCACGGCTGGTCTCTCGAAAGGGACCGTAATCGGCAACGTAAAACTGTCCGATCGACTCGCGAGGCGGCCGGGGATTCAGAAACGCGTGACGACACGCCTCGCACCGTGCGACCGTGAACTTCCCCGGCATTCCGTACAGAAGATCACCTGCGGTCGCGACCGGCTTCGATCCGGCCGCTCCGCACAACGGGCAATTCACGGTTTCCATGCCATCGCTGCTCCAGTAGTTCCGCTAGTGATCTGCCGCAAAAAAATGTCAATGAGGTTGAACTACCGCAAGCCAGTCGCTATTTTTCCGAGTCCCGGTGCCCGGCCAAAACTGACGCTTGGATGTTTTTCGTTGGTCGAGTTGGGATCAGTTTGACTAGAAGGATGAATTTCGTGCCCACGACTACTCGCCGAACGCCGTCGATTAAACGGTTCCACGACCTAAATCACAAGAGCTTCGTGCTGACCGATCAGCTCGCCGCGCCGTCCACAAAGAAGTGGTATGTAATCGATGCCGACGGCCAAATCGTCGGCCGCTTAGCCAATCGGATTGCCACAATCCTGATGGGCAAGCACCGCCCGGAATACACCGCCAACGTTGATAGCGGCGACTACGTCGTCGTCGTCAATTGCGGCAAGGTTCGCTTCTCCGGCAAGGCGATGAATCACCCCACGATCGAATACTTCACCACTAAGACCGCTCAGAAGCGCTATCAGCGCTTTAGCGGTTTTCCCAGCGGTCGTAAAATCATGACGGCCGAAGATCGGCTGACCAACAAGCCGGATGATATTCTGCACAACGCCGTTCGCCGCATGTTGCCCAAGACGAAGCTCGGCCGTTTCATGCTGCAAAAACTCAAACTTGTTGCCGGACCAACGCACGATCATCAGGCCCAACAGCCGGTCGAGTTGCCGGACTATTTGAAGTAACACGTCAGGCCTCCACATTCCAGAATTTAATTTCGGACTCAAAATTTATGGACGATCAAGAGAATCAACCCGCCGATGAACTCGCTTCGGAACTGACCCTAGGTCAGGGCGGTGCTGCGACGGAAACCGCAGTCGAAGAACTCAAGCCTCGCCTGCCGTTGTTGGTGCGCGGAAAAATTGACAAGCATGGCGCGGCGCTAGGAACCGGCCGGCGCAAGACGGCGGTCGCCCGCGTGCGTCTCAAAGACGGCTCCGGTGTGATCACGATCAACGGTCGGCCGCTTACCGAATATTGTGTCGGTGAACGCGATCGCAACTCGGTTACCGCGCCACTCCGAGCCACGGATATGTTCGGCAAAGTGGACGTGGCCGTACGAGCTCAAGGAGGCGGACCGACCGGGCAGGCCGAAGCCGTGATGCTCGGCATCGCCCGCGCGTTGCAAGCCAAGAACCCGCTGCTGCACGGAGCACTCGCCGATGGCGGGTTTTTGACTCGTGACAGCCGCATGGTCGAGCGTAAGAAATACGGCTTCAAGAAGGCTCGCAAGAGCTTCCAGTTCTCGAAACGCTGATTTCGCTTCATCACGCAATAGAAGTTTTGATCGCCCCGTTGGGTTTCCCCACGGGGCGGTTTTGTTGACACTACCCCGAAGCCTCAGCGAGGGCGAACGCTCTAGGATCCAAGGTATTCGGCGTTTCGTGAATCCACCGCGGCAGTCCTTGCTAGCGTTTCAGGTAAGTGTGGAATTCGGGAGGCGGCCATGTTCGGACACTTGTTGCTTCCTGAACTGCGTGAGTTGATCGAGTTGAACGACTTGGCTGGGCTGGCCGAGTTCCTCGACGCGCTGCATCCGGCCACATCGGCCGAGGTCTTGGAAAACGTCAGCGAAGCCGATGCCTGGATGGTGTTGGCCAGCGCGCCATTCGAGCGGCAGGCGGAAGTCTTCGGCTACTTCAATCCCGCCTTCCAGACGAGAATGGTCGAGAACGTCGCCCGTGGCCACCTTTCCAAACTGATGGAGACGATGGCTCCCGACGATCGCGTTGTTCTGCTGAAAAGCTTGGACTCGGAACACGTTGAAGCCTTACTGCCGCTGATGGCTCAAGCACAGCGGAATGATATCCGCCGCTTGTTGTCATATCCCGACGGCAGTGCCGGTTCGATCATGACGACCGATTACGCCTCGCTGCCGGAGAACATCACCGTCGCTGAGGCTCTCGATCAACTCCGCCGACAAGCTCCCGACCGCGAGACGATTTATTACATCTACATCCTAGATGATGACCGAAAGCTCGACGGCTTCGTGACGCTTCGCACGCTGATCCTGGCTCGGCCGAATGTGTACCTCAGCGACATCATGGAACGTGATGTCTTTGCCGTCCGCGTGGATGACGATCAAGAAAAAGTCGCTCAGGAAATGGCCAAGTACGACTTTCTGGCGATTCCAGTCGTGGACAATCAAAGCCGATTGGTCGGGATCATCACGCACGACGACGTCATCGACGTGTTGCAAGAAGAAGCCGCCGAAGACGTGTACCGTGCGGGTGCGGTGTCGCCGCTGGAGGACAGTTACCTCGCGTCACCGCTGCAAGACATCATCTGGAAGCGCGGCGTGTGGCTAGTCGGCCTGTTGGCCACCGGCTTTTTGTCGGCGACGGTCTTGAAGCACTTTCGCCCGGACGCCGCACAGGTCGAATGGATGATGGTCTTCCTGCCGCTGGTCCTGGCCAGCGGTGGAAACAGCGGCGCTCAGTCCGCCACGCTGGTGATTCGCGCGCTCCATATAGAAATGCTTTCTCCCGCCGAAAGCCGGCGGTTGATCGCGCGAGAATTGCTGATGGCCGCCACGCTCGGCTTCGCGCTCATGATCGAAGCCTTCGTCCTGGCACGCCTCATGGAAAGTACTCAGCGCGCTGCGGTGGTCAGCTTGACGGTGTTTATGCTGGTCTTCATGGGCGCGGTCTCCGGCGCGCTCCTGCCGTTGGTCTTCAAACGAGTCGGCATGGACCCCGCCATGATGTCGAACCCATTGATCGCCGCCCTGGTTGACATCACCGGCGGCGTCATTTATTTCAACATCGCCATATTGCTGGTGACTTGACCAAGCTGGAGAGATTGCGAATGTCCGATCAGCTGCCAATGGACCCCGATCTTCCCAACCAGTTCGTTGCCCAACGATCGAATGCGAAGCTGGTGTTTCTGTTCCTTTTGGTTTTGGCGATGCTGGTCGGATTTTTAGCTTGGCAATCAAACCGTCTCGGCCGCGCCAAGCTAGCCAGCGGACGTACCGCACCTCCGATCCGTGCGGACGGTTGGATCAACGGCGATCCGCCGACTCCCGAATCACTCGCCAATCGCGTGGTACTCGTGGAAGCCTGGGCTACATGGTGTGGTCCTTGCTTACGAGAAACGCCGCACTTGGTCGAATTGCATCGCCGGTTTGCGGACCGTGGTGTGATCTTCATTGGCCTGACCTCCGAAAACAAATCCAGCCTTCCAAGGATTACCCAATTTCTAAAAGCGACTGGGATTACTTGGCTCAACGGCTGGGGAGCCAACGAAACGCTCAATGCTCTCGAAACGGAATTCCTTCCCAGCAGCTACGTCATCGGTGCCAATGGCCAGATCGTGTGGGATTCGTCCTCACGTGGCACCGTCGAAGAGGCACTTGAATTGGCCCTGGAAATGGCGAACAAAAACGTGGGCGGATGAGTCATGCCAACGGCACGAACCACATCCTCGCGGCGCAGCCAGCTGTAAGTTGGCGCGCTCGGCCTGACTAGCGGAATGCTTGCCGCCTCGATCCGCGCGGATGAAGCGAGAACCGCCGCCGCTCGTCCACGAGCAAAAGCTTGCCTGCTGGTTTATTTGGATGGTGGTCCAAGTCGCATCGAACTCTTCGAATTGAAACCGCAGGCCCCATCTGAGATTCGTGGTCCGTATCGCCCCATTGCGACAACGGTTCTCGGCCTAACGATTGGCGAACTACTGCCACAAGTCACTCAACATGCACATTGCTTCGCGCAGATTCGCTCGGTTCGCCACGAAGAAAAGGTGCATGATCCTGCCGTCTATCAAATGTTGACCGGCTACAAACATCCCAACTCTGCTGGCGAACTGAAGGTCGAACTGACCGATCACCCACATGTCGGCTCGGCTTTGCTCCTTGGCGATCGATCATCCGCGGCGATGCCGAAGGCGAATCAATTGTCGGAAATCATGAAGATGGAAACGCGAGTCCTTCCCGGACAAAACGGCGGAATCCTCGGACCCGCAGCCGATCCATTTTTGATCGATATGTCGCGGGATGGCCTCGTCCGCAAACCGCAATTCCGCCGAACGGGTTATGTCTCGATCTCTCGCCTCGAATCTCGATCCGCACTGCTGCGAGAATTCAATCACTAACTCGGTCGCTGGCAACAACTCGCCGATAGTCGCCTCGATCAATATCAACAACAAGCTCTCGCGATTCTGGAATCCTCGGCCGTGCAGACCGCATTCGATCTCGAAGACGAATCTCCAGCAACTCACGATGCCAACGGTCGGAATCGGCACGGCCAATCGGTCTTGCTGGCTCGGCGCTTGATCGAAGTTTGTCACCGTGTATTGGGAGCCACGAAGATCAAGACTGGGCCGACTGACGTGGCCCGCGTCTCGCCAACAATCCGTGGGACACGCACCGCAATCACTTTCCGTTGTTGAAAGATTCGCTCGCGCCGCGTGCCGATCAAACGCTCGCCGCGCTGCTGAAAGACATGTCTCAGCGCCGATTGCTCGACGACACGTTGGCCGATTGGATGGGCGACTTCGGCCGCACGCCGCGCATCTCGCGACCGTGGGCCAGTCGCGATCATTGGCCACATGCTAATACCTTGTTGCTCGCTGGTGCCGGAGTGTGCGGCGGCATGATTTTCGCCGCAACCGACCGCCACGCCGCACAAGTCATCTCGGATCCCGTCTCACCCGCCGACCTCACCGCCACGATGTTGGCAGCGATCGGCATCACACCAACTCGAACCGTCCCGACCGTGAGTGTCGAGGCGCATCGACTGTCCGAGAGACAGCCATTGTGGAACTTGTTTGGTTAGAGTTGCCGTTTTCTAACTCCTCTGTGCTCTTCGCATCTCTGCGGTGAACGTTTGTGCGTTTACCGCAGAGATGCGAAGAGCTCCGAGGGTCAAAGTGGCAAACGACCAAAGTGCTCCCTGGCCTCGCGTCAGTGTTTTGATCCGCATGACCCTGCGTTGGCGGCATAATGCACCGCACGGATACGATATGTCTTGTTCTCACATCATTCGATATGTACTTGGAACATCATTTTACTTTTTCCAAAGATTTTATTGAAAATGTGACTTTGCTGGATTGACACACGAATGTTTGGACGTCATAGTCCCTTATCGGTTCGTTGAAAGTCGTCGGATTCGGTTGATGTGTTTGCGACACGCGAGCCGATACTCAAGCCTGACACAACTCATCGAGTTCGATTTTTTAGTTGAGACAAGAATTTCCATGATCACCCGTTGCACAAAACCCGGTTGCCCCAGAACGACGCGAATTGCCGCCTCCGGTAGTTCGTTGTGTCTCGGCAGGACCGCAGTGCGCGTCGAAAAGTCATGGCCAGTCAATGGGTTAGGCGTTCAACAAGTCAGCGAACGAGGGCAGATGGGACGATATTCGGCGAACGTGAATTTTGAAGATCATCTGCCGCCGTTAATTGTGTGACACCAAAAGCTTGGGCCGTTCTTTCGAGAAGCCCGGTGTCACATGCGGACACCGGGCTTTTTTTGTTTGTCTGAGGAAACTAACCGGAAGCGTGAGCGAGGGCGGACGCTTCACGAGACAATGAAATCTTCCCGTTGGTGAGCGGACGCCCTCGCTTACGCTTCGGGTTAGTGAATCTAACAAGTTCCAAACGGGGTGAAGGGTTCCGGCGATCTGCGTGCCTTGGAAGCACGAGAAAGTGGGTTCGATTCCCTCCTCCCCAAATTCGATTGAGTGGCCGAAAGGTCGTGGCGGATAAGCAGTTTCGCGAAAGGTGCATGATGTCCGGGAAGCGTGAATTCGTGTTGGTGGGATTGATCGATGGCCCCAAAAGGTCCCCCGTCGTCGATCCCCAACGGTTGGTCAATCAGCCCGAAAACGGGTCGCTCGGCAGTGCCACGACGGCTCGCCGACCAGATAAGGAGACAGCTATCGTGCAACTCAATTGCGAGCGAACTTATGACTCTTTCGATCATATGAATGAATGGCATGTCATGTCGCGCGGTGACACGGTATGTCTGAAGAAACGTGACTCTGCATAATTGGCGGGGTCGTGGTGTAGCGGTAGCATCGCAGACTTTTAATCTGTTAGGCGAGGGTTCAAATCCTTCCGGCCCCAATGGATGGGCAGTTGTGGCGCGGTCCGACCGGCGACAACTCAGGCTGATCGACATAACGCGGTGGCGGAAGCTTGTGAGCTTTGGCTCGCCACCGGCGGCGTTGTTCTTTGACAAAACGGACGAGGAGATTGTGCGCACTCATGGCGTAGCGGCGGCGCACCGGCTTGCCATGCCGGAGGTGCGGGTTCGATTCCCGCTGAGTGCTCTGTGAATAAACGGCGTGTGGGAAAGTCTGGGAATCCGCCTGGTTCGGGACCAGGAGATCGTCGGTTCAAACCCGACCACGCCGACTGACGATCGCAGCCCGGCTGCTCAAATGGTGTCGGAGCTTAGACGCAAAGACTTCGACGGCAAAGCGGCGCGCAGCCGGGCTGCGGAAAAGGTTAGATATGAAATCTGAGATTTGAAATGCAAAGAAACGATTGCGGTGGGGCCTGTGTTGGGACGGGCAGGTGACTGTTAATCACCACGACGCAGGTTCGATTCCTGCCGCCGCAGCTTGGCTGAATTTACGTAGCCGTCATCGCTCCGCGTGACGAGCCGAATGGTTCGCCGACGACAAGTGTAGCGATCGGCTCATCACGCGGAGCGATGACGG
>JANMIF010000444.1:0-27550 GCA_031375695.1 Planctomyces sp. | reverse complement strand
GATTTCCGATCGCGGTGCTGCCGCTCGGCACGGAAAACTTGTTCGCCAAGTATTTGGGTATCGAACCGTCGGGACGGCTGGTTGCCGAACTGATTGCGGCTCAGTCGCGGCGAACGCTCGATGTGGGTGAGCTGAATGGGCGGCGGTTTCTGCTCATGGCCAGTTGCGGATTCGATGCCGACATCGTGCATCGGACTCATGCTGCGCGGCACGGACACATTCGCAGATGGCATTACCTCCCGCCGACTCTTGGCGCGATCGGAAATTACGCTCATCCGCTGCTGCGTGTCTTTGTGGACGATGCGCTGCAGCCGCGCGAATGCCGGTTGTTGATAGCAGTGAACCTACCAAGATACGCGCTGGGAATTCCGTTTGCGCCGCAAGCTTCCGGTCAGGACGGACAGTTGGACTTGTGTCTTTTTGAACGAGGCTCGACATTCCAAATGGCGCGGTACTTATCGCATGTGATCGCGGGACGACATCAACGACTACCGGACGTGGTTTGTTTGCGAGCATCATCGGTGCGGGTGGAAGCCGATGTTGCGGTTCCGTGGCAAATGGACGGCGACCCGGCGGGATTCACTCCGGTTATGTTGCGAACATTACCAAACGCCGTCGAGGTGTTTGCGCCGTGAGTTTAATTCGTTGTTTGCTCTTTCGATTGATATCTGCGCGGGACTCATCAGCCGAAAAGCCGCTAGCGTCCGGTTCAAACTGGGGCTAGCGCCTTGCGGCTGATATTCGTAATTGAGGTGACCTGATGCCAGAGAATCCGATTTCGATTGGCCGCTTCCGATGTGGAACTGGTCAGCCGTTGTTGTTTATTGCCGGACCGTGCGTGATGGAGTCGGAATCGCTGGTACTCGATGTCGCCAAGCAATTGGCCGAATGGGCGAGCGAATGCGGCTGGCAATTAGTTTTCAAATCGAGCTTCGACAAAGCGAATCGAACGAGCTTCCACAGCTTTCGTGGACCGGGCTTGGAACGAGGTCTCGACCTGCTAAGCAAGGTTCGCGAACTGACCGGGCTGCCGGTGACGACGGACATTCACGAACCGGATCAAGCCGCGCCGGCCGCGAAGGTCTGCCAGATTCTGCAAGTGCCGGCGTTTCTGGCTCGGCAAACGGACCTCGTTCATGCGATCGCCGAAGCCTGTGCCGCGAATGGCGGCGTGGTGAACATCAAAAAGCCACAGTTCGTTGCGCCGGAGGATACGGCTCACATCGTCAAGAAGTGTGTGGAAGCGGGCTGCTCACGCGTGCTGTTGACCGAACGCGGGACCACGTTTGGCTATGGCCGGCTGGTGAACGATTTTCGGTGCATCCCGATCATGCAACGGAGCGGCGCTCCGGTTTGTTTCGATGCGACTCACAGCGTCCAATTGCCAGGCGGCAGTTCAACCGGCGGTCAGCGTGAGATGGTTCCGACTCTGTCGCGAGCCGCCGTTTCCGCCGGGGCCGACGCCATCTTTCTCGAAACACATCCCGATCCAGACAAAGCCCTGAGCGACGGACCCAACATGTTGCCGCTGAATGACGTAAGGTCGCTGCTCAATCAATTAGCTCGTCTACGATCGCTGTATCTGGAATTTGCGGCCGAAGGCGAGTAAGCCGAAGCGTCAGAGAGGGCTGACGCTTCGCGGAAGAAACAACCTATTTTAGTCTGCCATTTGAAGCGCCCGCCCTCGCTGACGCTTCGGGTTAGTATTTTCGATCGGAAAGTTTTCTTCATGCGAATAGCGATTGGGTGGTTGTTAGTCGGTTTGTTGAGTTGTCTCGGTTGCGGGCCGTCTGGAAAGCCGGCGAGCACAACGGTGGTGCCGACCAAATCCGCGAGGCAGCAGGATGAGGCCATTCAGAAAAGCTTACAGAACGCGCTGGCCGCTTTGCAGCCGGATCGGTTCGGAGTCAGTTCGGACGCCGAGCGGTCGATTTCGAGTTTGAATGATTGGGCGGAACGGGTCAGGAAGCAGGCCGAAGAAGAAGGTCATCGTTGGACGCCTCACCATACCGGCCGGTTGTTGCAGTCATTGCCGAAAGAGTGGATTGACCAGATCAAGCTCGAGCGGTTTGTGTCTCGAGATGCGTCGTTCGTGCGCGATGCGATTTGGACGAATTCGATTGCGACGCTGGCCACCGAGAAATCGGAAAACGATCTGGACCGTGTGATTGACCTGTTCGAGTTCGTAGTGCGCAACCTAGATTTGTTACCGTCTGGTGAAGACCCCGTTCCGTTGGCGTTGTTTGGAAAAGTGATGCTAGGCCGCGGCACGGCGGAAGACCGAGCGTGGCTGTTCGCCGAACTGTTGCGACAACGTCAGATTGACTGCGTGTTGTTGTCGCCTCGAAAGGGGAACGCGGATGATCGCCGCCGCTGGATTTTGGTTGGCGTGTTGTTCGAGAGGGATGTGTATTTGTTTGATCCGTATCTGGGTGTGCCGATCCCGTCAGATATCGATCAGCCCAAGTCTGGCCTGCCGCGTGTTCCGGCAACTTTGAAGGATGTGCAAAACGATCCGAGCTTGCTGGCGGCGGTAGCTCGCGATGCCGGCGACGAATTCCCGCTGACCGCCGAATCGTTGGTCTCACCGCGAGCCGAGTTGATCTGTCACACCGAATGGCTGTCGTCGCGCATGCGATTGCTGCAACGCGAACTCTCCGGCGACATCAAAACGATAGTGTCCGACCCGCTGGAAAATTCGGACGACGTTTCCGGTCTGTGGAGCCGAGTCGTCGGACATGCTGCCGCCGCTTGGACCGACGAAGACCTTGCTTTGTGGGCGTATCCCGAACGGCACCTGGAGGCCGCATCACGATTGAGCGACGACGAGCAAAAGAAACTCGTCAAGATGACGATGCCGCTTGGTGCACCAATGGTTCTCGTGAACATTGAGCGAAAAAAGGAAGGGGATTTGCCCGAGTTTATCTTCAGTCGTCCGAAACGAGATTTGATGAAGGCTCGCATCCAACACATTCGTGGCGAATGGACCGAAGCCGCTCCACGATATCTCGCCGCGCGGCTGTATGAGATCGACCCGCCGACATCGAAAGAGGTCGCGTTCGATGTCGACGGAAAGCGACGAGCGCGCGGTTTCATCGCCCAGAATTATCCGCGAGTCAAACGTTTGCACGAGGCCGCCGCCGATAGCGCCTGCTTTTGGTTGATTCAATCGCAAGCCGAACAACATCGCCCCAACAACGCAGCCAAACAGGCCATTCAATACTTGGAACAACACTCCTCCGGCGAGTGGACCGAACCAGCCAAGTCGTTGTTGGCAACGAATCTCGCCCGGCAAAAGAAATGGGCCGACGCCATCAAAGCCGCCCAAGCGATCGACTCGCAACACCCGTCCGCCGCTGGCCACCGATTGCTCATCGAACGCTGGAAACGACTGCGTGCAGCCGACGCCGACACCGAGTAAAAGTAGCCATACAAGCCCGAAGCGCAAGCGAGTGATTACCGAGATACTTACTCGCTTGCGCTTCGGGTTAGTAATCAGGCCACCTCAGGCCTTGGCGTAGTTGGCATTCGCGGCGGCGACTCCGGCACCTGCCGACAGCTTGAATCTGCGGTCTGACAGGCAGCGTTCCAGCGCAGCCAAAAACAGCAGCACGTTGCGTGGCGAACTGGCTTCGCCCATCAAGCCGACGCGCCACGTTTTGCCTTTCATTGGACCCAGTCCGCCGCCGATCTCGATGCCGAATTCGTTCAACAACTGACCGCGCACGAGCACATCGTCGATCCCTTCGGGAATCACGATGGCGTTCAGCATCGGCAACTGAAGCCCCTCGGCCACAGCGTACTTCAAGCCCATTGCAGCGAGACCAGCCTTCAAGGCGAGGTGATTTCGCAGATGCCGCGCTTGCCGCGCTTCGAGACCCTCTTCCAGCACCAACCGCAGCGCTTCGTGCAAGGCGTAATTCATGTTGATCGGCGCGGTGTGATGGTACGCTCGCGATTGCCCCCAATAGTTGCGGACCATCGTCATGTCGAGATACCAACTGGCGACCTTCGTCTTGCGAGCCTCAATCGCAGCGATCGCTTTCGGACTGAACGTGACCGGAGCCAGACCGGGAGGGCAACTGAGGCACTTTTGCGTGCCGCTGTAAACGGCATCCAGACCCCAACGGTCCACTTCGACCGGCACTCCTCCGAGCGACGTGACGCAATCGGCCAACAACAACGCACCGGCGTCATGCACGATCCGCGAAATCTCTTCCAGCGGTTGCCAAGCTCCCGTGGAGGTCTCAGCATGCACGATGCCCACGACTTTCGGACGCAGTTTGGTTACGGCATCGGCGATCTCGGTGGACGAAAAGACTTCACCAAACGGCCGTTCGATCGTTGTGACTTGAGCTCCGGCGCGTCCGGCCACATCGGCCATGCGTCCGCCGAACACTCCGTTGACGCAAACCAGCATCTTGTCACCCGGCTCAATCAAATTGACCACGCAGGCTTCCATGCCAGCGCTGCCCGTGCCACTGACTGCGAGCGTCAATTCATTGTTGGTGCGAAACACCTGCCGCAGCATCTGCTGCATCTCGGTCATGATTTGCAGGAAGTACGGATCGAGATGTCCGACGGTCGGTACCGCCATCGCGGCCCAGACACGGGGATGAATATCACTCGGCCCCGGCCCCATCAAAATGCGGCGAGGCGGATTCACGGCGGCAGGTATCGACGAACTCATGAGAAAGCCTTCTTCAAAACGGGACGACAGCATTGGCTCACGGAAGTTTGTACGACTCGATTTTCATTCCAATTGAGTTGTAGGGCAAAGCCCCATAAACCGCCGAGGCGAGCTAACAGCCTGTCGAAAAACTCGTGGAGCAGGATTTCATCCTGCTCGAATGCCGAAGATTTCAGGCAGGTTGAAAACCTGCCCCACGTTTTTCAACAGGCTGTTAAGCAGATTCGCTAGGAATTTCCCGGCGAAGTGGTCGAGATGCTCCTGCGATGTGCTGCCAGCGTCAAGCGTGACCAAGCAGTCCCGGAGAAATCGTTGCGCAGGCGAGCAGACTCCGCCACAGTCGCGTCAGTCTCCCGGCGTGATGACTTAGAATCTGACTCGAAATCACGTTCCGAAGTTGGCGGACTCGCGAGAGTCAGTAGCCGAAGTCTCACGACTTCGGCTACTGAAGTTACGGCGAACCCCTTCGTTAGAAGTCGAGCATCAGTGCGTCGAACATCGCGGGCGTGAACAACATATCAAAGTTACCGACGATGTCATCATCGGTCGTGCTCGGTGTCAGGTTGCCCATGTTCGCACGATTATCCACGAAACCAAAGTCTGTGTCGGCCCCATCATCCAGTTTATCTTGCTCGATTACTCCTGTTGTGGAGCTCAATCCTCCATCGAGTCCATCAAGTTCGGAGCCGCCGATGAGCAAATCAACTCCGGCTTCACCTTTGAGGTTGTCCAAACCGGCACCACCCAGGAGGGTATCGTTTCCGATTCCGCCTGCGAGATAGTCGCCGCCATCACCGCCATTCAAGATGTCTTCGCCGGCCCCCCCCGTGAGGGAATCGATGCCATTCTCGCCCGCGATGGTGTCGTCGCCATCGCCACCATCCAATGCGTCATCACCATCACCGCCCCGCAATTTGTCGGAATCGGCTTCGCCAAACAGACTGTCGGCGCTCTCCTTGCCATCCAGTCTGTCGTCCCCCGCGCCGCCTTTGATCGAGTCGCGGCCCTTGCTGCCGTAAATAGTGTCGTCGCCGATTCCCCCAATCAGTGTTGTGTTGATTGCGTTGAGGCCGGATGGATCCTCTAGCCCGAAACCAGAGGCGTCGATTCTGGCTCCAGTTTCATAGGTCGTTGTCAGCTTCGCTTGTTCGATGCTGTTGAGTTCGATCATGCCCATGTCGATGCCATCCACAGAGGCAATCAATGCTGTGTTGGATAGCGTGAGGGAATCAATGAGCCCCGTCATCACCAAGACGTCGATGCCACCGCCGCCGTCGAAAGCGATGTCGCCCGTGAACGGGGATTCGACAGCTTTTTTGTCCTTATTATTGACGTCGGCGAAGTCGGCAAGCACGAGTGTAAACGTGTTGATCGACACAGTGCTTTGGGGGATGATGATTGACACTTTCTCAGTGTCGAACAGCTTGTCATATCCCGTCACGCTGCTATTCAGGATCGTGTTCGTCGTCAAACCGCTACCAGAGGTCGTGTCGTACAAGGTGTAATTCGCACTTGCCGACTCAAATGCGGTGTCATATCCGCCACCGCCATAGAGCAAGTCATTCCCGCCACCACCGCTCAGGCAATCGTCGCCAGAACCACCTGTGAGTGTGTCGACTGCCGTCCCCGCACCGCCGACCAACGTCACCGGGATGCTGATGGCGGCGTCCACTGAGATCTTGTCTTTGTTACTACCACCAGTGAGCGATGCTCCCTCGAAGTCGGAGAACGAAACGTCGACTCCTAGTTTTCCGGTGCCTCCATTCGCTCCCAAACCGAACGTAACGGCGGTGGTCGTGCCAACGAAGGTTTCGATCAGCACGTCGACGTCCGAGCCGCCACTTCCACCATCCAGGCTGTCATTGCCGAGACCACCCGTCACCGAGTCGCTGTCGGCTCCGCCATCAATCGTGTCATTACCAGCGCCTCCCACCAGCACATCGTTACCGTCACCTCCCAACAGAACGTCGGCCAGGGGACTGCCGGTGATCCTGTCCGCTCCCGAGCCACCGTCCAGTGTCACTTTGAGACCAGTCGCCAATATACCACTCGCGTTGATGACATCGGCACCATCGCCACCGGTCAGCGACACACCCTCAAAGCCTGTGGTCTTAGTGGGGCCGCCATTGGTGTTCAGGATGTCGGTTCCGAACGTCCCAGTGAAGGTCAATGTCTTGGTCTTGTTTGCGCCGATGATCATCGTGACTGGCGTGGTCATACCTGCGGCCGTCTCGACCAACACGTCAAAATCAGCAGTACTCTTGCCCGAGTCCTTCAACGTATCGTTGCCCAAGCCGCCCGTCACCGTGTCGCTACCAGCGAGGCCGTCAATCGTGTCGGCACCCGTACCACCAATCAACACGTCGGGGCCACTGTTTCCGATGAGTGATACGGGAATCGTGGCCGCACTCGCGTCGATCGTGTAAGGCCCATTCGCATCGCCCACAGTCAACGTGGCACGCTCAAACCCGGAAAAGTAGACGACAGCGCCCGCACCCGTCGTGAGCGTGGAGTTCGTCAGATATTGATCGTCAGCGACTGTTTGTCGCAGGTCGTCCTGTCCATTTCCGCCGATCAGCGAATCGATAGCAACCAATTCGATCGTGCGAAATTGGGCTTTGTAGGTAACGTCGCCCGACGCTCCGTCGACCGTCCACGTCGAAGAGTCTGCGAGGCCTTTCACGGAGCTATTCGCAACGCCGCCACCGTCCAAGACGTTCATGTTGTCGAAGCCACCGGATAGCGACGTCGTCGTCCCCTTGAAGCCGTCTTTGGTTCCGACAGCCGTCAACAAGATCGACTGCGCAGTCGCAACGTTGACGAAGGTGAGCGTGTCCACGCTCGTCGTGTTGGCGAAACCGAACAAATTCTCAATGCTCGTGAAATTCAATAAATCGGACGTGTCGACATTTGTGGCCGTGCCAGTGTTCTGACCGTACAAATCGAAGATCGTGCCACCCTCCGCCCCGACCAGCGTGTCGTTGTAAGAACTGCCGATCAACGACTCGACTGTGGTCAGGTATTCTAAATTGACCGTTTGTGACTGGGTTTTTGCCGAGAGGTCATACGTGTCAGTGTCGTTACCGCCGCTGAAGGTGCCATTCAAGACTCCGGAGGATGTCAGGACGAAGGAATCGTCGCCGGCACCACCGTCGAGATTGACTGACTGAGTGCTCGTAATCGTGAACCGGTCTTTGCCCGAGCCGCCGGTCAGGTTCTCGAACCGACTAAAGGGCAACAACTGCGTCGGGAGGTTGGTGTTGCTGTAGCGATACAACCCGCCGATCTCCCATTCCGCATCGAAGGCATTCCCCGTCGACGTGTTGTTGCCCGTCAGTGTGTCGCTGCCACTGCCACCGAGCAGATTATCGATCCCCGTGAATCCGCCACTGGTTGTCGCCTCGGTCCCCGCGAACCCATCCACGGTTGTATTGCCGTTCAAGGACACGTTGAGATCCGTCGTCACCAACGACCAGTCCAAGGTGTCGGTTCCAGCCGAGCCGTTAATGGCGGACACCGCTCCACCATTAAAGAACTTGAACAGGTCGCTGCTCGCCCCACCAGTCAACGTATCAAAGGCGGAGAACACTAGCGTCCCACCGATGTTGCCACTCTTGCTGCCTGTGATGTTCCAGATGGTAGCCGCATTCGGTCCAACGATTGTGTCGCCAGTGGCAACTCGACCGATCAATTGCTCGATGCCCAGGAAACCTCCCAAGTTGGGTCCGCTTCCGGTACCGGCCGCCACGTTGGCGATCGTGACAGTGACCGGCGTTGAATAGTTCGCATAGCTGAGCGAATCGCCGATTCCGGCAGTTCCGGTTTTGCCGTCGATTGTGCCCGTCACGCCCATGCCGTCATTCAAAACGAACGTATCGTTTCCGGAACCACCCTCCAGGCTTTCCATCCGGTCGAAGTTCGCGCCGTTCAGCGTTCCGTTGTTCGATGCCAACACGATAAACGCGTTGGTCGTCGATGTATTGCCGATTAATTTGTCATTTTCGGTCCCCGTACCGCCGGTGATTGTCAGGCGATTTGCGGCAAATCCGGTCACATCCAAACTCAGGAAGTTCACCGTGTCGGTGCCGTCTCCGGCATCGATCAACAATGCCGTGGTTGTGTTCCCGACTGGATTCTTGAAAGTGACCGCAGCACTACCGGTGCTCGCGAGACGATTGAACCCGTCGGTGATGAGAGCGTTGTCGCTGAGCGTGATGGTGTCCGCAGACGCGCCGAAATTGAAGTTCCGGTTGGTCGATTTCAGTTTGTCGTTGACGGGATCCACGGATCCGTTGTCCAAACCGGCGTACTTGATGGAAACACCATCCACGAGCATCGCGCCGCCACTAGTGCTGGTGAAGTTATGGACGACGGTTGCGAACGTGGTGGGAGTTGTCTTGGTATCTTGCACCACCAACTTATCGCCGCCTGCTGTATCGCCCGTTCCAGTCCCGCCATCGAACACGATCCGATCCGTCGGAGTTCCCAGCGTCGTATCCGTCCCATAGGGATTGCCGCTAACGTAGTCGATCGTCAAGGTGTTCGACTCTGTACCCGCTGCCGTGATCAGCACTTGATTCACGAAGGCGGGGTTTTGCGGCGGAACGACGTCAGTATTCGTTGCGGAATTGAGGATATGTAATAACCCATCATTCGGAGCTGACGGTTTACCCAGCCGCAACGTCAAGTTCACCGCACCACCCAGGAACGGTGGGGTGACCACCACATTCTCAACCAAATTGTTCAGGTTAACTGTGACGGTGAGTGAGCTATCGATGTAGTTCTGGCCGAATCGCACTTGGTCGTCGACCTGGACTTGCAACGTGTAGGACGCGGCCGTCTCGTAGTCGAGAACGGCGCTGTTCGCAACCTTGATATTGCCGCTCGAGTCGATAGTAAATTTGCCCAGGCCCGTTCCGCCGACCACCGTGAACGCCAACGTTTGCGGAGCGTCTGGGTCCGTCAGGTTCGGATCCGTAGCGAAGATTTGTCCTACGAAGGTTCCTCCTGGAGAATTTTCGTTGACGTTAAACGGTCCCTGACTCGGCGAGGTGAACGTCGGTGGGCTGTTCACTTTGATTTTAACCAGAGTATCGGGACTTGAATCGCCGTTCACGGTATCGCTGGCCAAATATCTAAAGCTGTCGTTACCGCTCCCGCTAACATGCACATAGGTGAAAGTACCACTAGGGTTGAGACTGAAGGAGGTAGGATTCACGACAGGTGCCAAAAACAAGACGGCATTCAGCGTCGCATTGAAGTCGGGATCGGTGTCGTTTTCCAGAACCCCCGGCCAAACCGCCGGTGAGAGCGGCGGTCCAACGACGTTGAGGGTCGCGCCATTTTTTACCCAGTATGTGTCCGGGTTGGCGGTCGGTGGATCGGCACCAAATTCACTCACCGTGATGAGAAAGCTGCTCGTTCCCATCTTGTTAGGCGACCCGCTGTCTGTGACCGTGACGTCCACTCGGGCAGTACCGCTTGTGTTGTTGGCCAACGTGAATGTCAGAATGCCGTTGGCGGCAATGGCCGGTCCAGACGTGAACGCCACGTTGCCAGTGAGGGTCGTGGAGTTGACCACATACGGTGGAATCCGAGTGTCAATTTCATCCGGCGCTCCCGCATTGAAGGTGGCAAACGGGAACATCACCGAACCGATGGTGCGGGCACCAGAGTCTTCAAGTGCGGTCACGTTTCCAACATCGAAGACCCCATCCCCGTCTCCGTCTCCGCTATCCGCATCGAATTGCACGAACGGGTTACTGTTGACTGGGCTGACATTGATGGTGAAGGTTCGCGGTGTACTGCGGTTGTCGTTGAGACCTGGACTACTGGCCCCACTGTCGAGAGCGCGAATTTCCAGGGTCGCCGAGCCATTGGAGTTTGGCGCGGCCGTGTACGTCAGATTGCCGTTCAAGTCGACGCTAGGACCAGCGCTGAAGGTCAGCGTTCCAGCGGTCTGCGTGACGCTGAAGCCGATCAAGGTTTGGCTGGCTTCATCAGCACCGCCGCCCGGAGCGAACGACGTTAACGGATTAGTGATATTAATCGTTCCGGATGTCGGTTGAGCTCCCGCGTTTTCGGCCGAGTTGTGCGAAGTCAGCAACAGGCTGGCGAATGTCGGCGCGTCATTGAGCGGGTTGACACCGATCCAGACGAAGGCCGTATTAGTGAGCGGCGATCCGCCCGTCGGAGCATTCCCTCGGTCGTCGATGGTGAGCGTCAACTTCGCCGCACCGGCGAAGTTCGCGGTCGGCTTGAAGACCAAGTTGTTGAGGGCGGCTTGCAGTTCGGTCAACGTCCCTTCGAAGGTCATCGTCGTATCATCGGTTCCGTCGCCGGCGATGAAAGGCATAGTCAACCCGGCGGTGGTTCCCAGGCTGAACACGCCATTAGTCACGACTACGGTCACGCGTTCATCGACCGTTGCCAACGGATTGGGAATGTCTGTCGAGTCAGGATCAAAAACCGTGATAATGTGGTCGGCGTCGGATCCGTTGAAGGTGTAATTCACCTCTTCGTCAGTGGCGATCGGCTTGGACACCACAGCACTTTGAAGGTGAGTGACGGCCGTCGAACCGGATCGAACGACATCAATGGTGGTTGCCGACTTCACGATGGCGAGCATCGGCTCATTCTCGATCAGCAACACAAACTGCGTCCCCACTGCCGGAAGGCCGGTCGTGCTGACGACCGTAATCGTCGTGTTCAACGGTGTGGCACCCAGGCCGGAGACCATGTTCAACTGCGTCTTCGGTGTGGCAGTGGGAACGACCGCCTTTGGCGTGCTGTTCGTGGCCGTGACGTTGAACACGATGTAGTCCGTGTCCTCGGCCGCAATCATGCTGGGACCAAATTGACCCAGGTCATTGGTTTTGACCATCAAGCGAGCCGGCCCCAAGGTCCCTGATTGAGTGCTATTGTAGTCGAGCGCGGGCGTGAACGTCAGCTTTTCCGCAGCGGTACCGGCACCCGCCAACCTGGTATTGATGTTGGGAATCGTCCCCCGGAACGTCACGCTCGTGTAGTTGGGAGCCGTACCGGCGCTCGACATGAACGACAATGGTGTCGCTGGCGTGCTAAAGAAACTCGCCGGCAATGTGAACGTTCCATGATCCGCAGTCAGAGTGACTTCGACAATATTCGTGCCAATGAAGGCATCTGGATCGCTGATAACAATCGCGTTGTTGCCGGCGAGAGATATCGCAAAGGACTGAGGTGTCGAAGACAACGTGTTCTCGGTCAACGTCGCCCCGTTCGGCGCGGTATAGGGGTCGCTGGTGCTCCCATTGACCGGTGAGTCATTCAGGCCATTGGTCACCAGGATATTGAACTGTGTGGTGCCATCATTCGGGCTCTGATTCGGCTGAATTGGATTACCCGCCGTGTCCGTAATGCAATCCGGATCGAGCGGGTTATTTTCGATCAGAATGTTGTACCGGGCCTCGGAGGGGAACACCGTCAGCGCGGTGAAGATTGCCTGATTGGTGTTGGAGTTATAGGCATAGGTGTAGTCGACCCCTTGCGCCAACACGCGGCCAGCAGGGGTGTTCGCGAAGTTTGTGCTGTCGATCTGCGTCAGCGTAAAGGCCGTTCCGTTGACGAGTCCGATGCCGCTGTCATCCACGCCCACACCCGCGTTCGGGAAAGTTCCCGGATCGAACAGGGACACAATGAACTCAGTCAGCAAGGTAGGTTTATCGACCCACACTTTGGTAGCCGAGGAATCGAGATCGACGCCGACGACACCGACGAGATCGAGCGGGGTAGTCAATGAGGATGTGGGACCGAGGAAGTCCGCCAGTTCAATCGCGCCGATATCCTTGAAGATGACTGTCCCTGTGCCCGTCGGAGTATCGAAGTTCGGACTCTGATCGGCCACGCGTGTTTGGCCATAAAGGTCGGCTGCTGGAGACAGCACTTGGAGCGTCGGAAAACCGAGCGGGTTGGTCACGATGGTGTATTTGTCGCGTTCCGCAGTGGTGTCCTGGGAACTGTCGATCGCTTGGTTCGGATTGCCGCTCTTACTAGGTGCCAAGTAGAAATTGCCCACGGCAGGATTGAGGAACAAAGGAGCCGCCGCGTTCGCCACGACAATGGAGGTAGCGCCGATCGTGCCATTGGCGGTGTTTCCCTGAAACAGCGTCTTGATGATGACCGGTGGCGATAACAAACCGGAGGAGGAAGCATCCACGGAGATGCCCGTCGTCGTATTGGCGACGATGTTGTTCATCAACGTTGGACTGGCCCGGTTGGCGATCAGAATGCCGGTGCCGGAAGCAGTCAGTCCGCCGTAGATGGTGTTATTGACGATCTTGCCCATCGGCACGGCGGATTGTGGCGAGCCGGCCGCGTCGCCGCTGAATTGGATTCCCGCGCCACCGAAATTCGCCAGGACGTTGTTGACCAATGCGGCGCTGGTCGCCAACTGTGCTGAATTCTCCAGCGGCGTACTACGGGCGACTCCCGGATACGAGAACGTGCTGTTGACGTCGCGAGCGCCCGCCTCGACCACGATGCCGGAGCCGGACACGTCATGAACGTAGTTTCCTTGGATGACCACCATCCCTTGCGGACGGAAGACATTTTGATCACCCGGCGTGACAGGCGACGTATACACGGACGACAGCACGTTGTACTGGCTGCCGATCAACTGCGCGTTGGTGTCGAACTGGGCCGCGACACTGGGAACCAATGATCCCGGTTTGTTGATATCGTCCGCGAACGTCATGAATCCTATCCCGCGGCGAATCTCGAATTGATAGGCTCCCGCTTGGTACAGAGCCGGCGGAGACGGAGGCTGTTTGCCAATGTAATCCGCGCGACCGGATGCAAACCCGCCGGTGTAGAGGTCCGTGAACTGACTCGCCGGAACCGCCGGGGGACCGCTGGTGGGATAAGTGACCATCTCGCCACGTTCCGCGAAGCCCACAATCAAGTCATCAATGTAGAAGCCGCCATGGTTATTGTTCTGGCCGCGCTGGGCGGCGGAGTTCGCATTGGTGCCGGCAATCTCGGCGGAAAATTGTCCGAACTTGTCGGTCGTCATGACGTCGTTGTTCGAGGTGGGCAAGTTGGGGTTGAGGGCTTCGCCGACGCTGCCAGCCGTCGAAAAATCGAACCGGAAGCGGACGTCCGCGTTCCCCACGAAGTTCGACATGTCCACGCGGCCTTGCCGCCACGTATTCGTGCTAAATAACTGCTGCACGGGCGAGCCGTTGTAGGTTGAGTCATCCGCCAAGAACAAACCCAACTCGGCCGCCACCGCCGGCGTCGGGAACGCAGTCGATAGGGCCGAATTGTTCGTTGCCACCAGCTTCCAGCGTGTGCCACCATCGACTGAGACGAACACACGGGCGCTGTCACGCATGGCCGTGCTGGTCCCGGACGCGCCGCCCGCAGGAGCACCGTCCCCGACGTCCAGCAAATAGTTGAAGTAGAACGTCGGCTTGTCGGCCGCCGTGTAGCCCGACAGGTTAATGGCATTCGTTTTCAACCGCCCAAAGGCTCCACCGGGCGTGTTGTAGTTGTCGCCAATGGCGGCGTTGGACGTGAGATCACTTTGCCAACCGTTGCCGGTATTGGCCAAGGCACCCAACTGTGAGCCATTCGCTTGATAGGCGAAGTAATTGGTGTTGGTGTTTCCGGTACCCAGGAGGACGCGGCTTTCTTCCAATCCGAAGTAGAAGCTCGCGCCACCCGACGCCTCGCTCACACTGGTTTTCGTGTCACCGCCACCCACCAGATCATGAGTCTTTCCGGTGGGAGCACGGCTGTCGTCCGGGGCGTCATTGATGCCATGACCGGTCGATCCGCTTAATCGCGTAGTTGGATGCCACAGATTGATATCCAACGGTGAGAACGCCAAGCCCTTACTGTTGTTCAATGTGGTATTCGCGATGATGAAACTATCGGGCACATAATCGTTGATCGTACCGGTCTGGGTGACCAACGCGCTCGAACCGCCGCCCATTCCAAAACTATCAACGATCAAAGCATTCGCGGGCTGGCCAGCAAACAAGGTCGTGAACCGAACCACGGCCGAGTTCGTAGGAAGTCCCAAATTACCGATGGAGGACACGGCAATATCGGTCGGGCCAATTCCGGCAAGGGCCACCAATGCGTCATAGACACTGAGATTGCCATCCTGCTGTGTCGAGATTCCCACCGACCCGGGCACACTCAGACCCTTCCGGGTTTCGATGGCGCTGAATGAACTTGAGTTACCATCGATTGCGGGCGTGTTAGTGACGGTTCCTCCGACCATGGACGAGTTATCGACGCTAATCGTGCTGACGTTTGAATCCAAGAACGACGCGCCGGTGAAGTCAATGTAATAAGTGGCACCCGTGTTTAACGTCCCGCCCGTCGAAGTCACCGTGACACCGTTCGCACCAATGCTGGCCAAGCTGTTGAGTTGTGCTTGAACGGTCGCCGCAGTCGCACTGTATGAGATATTAAATGCCGTGTTGGCACCGAAAGTCAAATTGAAAGTCGACCCAACCGACCCGGCCGGCGACATCGTCAAGGCTTGACGTTCAATGTTCGACGACTGAGGCGTCGGTGTGATCACAAGCGCCGGCATGTCCAAATTTTTGCGGGTTCCGGTGAATTCCACTTTCAGCGAACCGCCGGGCATCACGGAACCTGTAACGATGGTTTCTCCGGAACCCAGTGCTGCATTGAACAATCCTTGCAATGTTGCCGCACTCACGTTGAACGGGATAAATGTGCCAATTGTCGTTGTTCCCCCGCCTAAGCTGACGGGGTCTGTCATCCGCAAAGTGAAGGTGCTCACTGCGACGACGGCAGCAGAGATACTGTGATCTATTGCAGTCGTACCATTTTGCCCACGGTTCACGCCAATAAGAGCCGTCCCAAACTGGCCCGACTGCGTTGAAGTGTAAGTGATCTCCTCGAAAGTGCCGCCGGCATCAACGATTCTGATCGTTCCACTTGACGGAAAGCCGGCAATACTACTGACCGGGATGACGGAATCGCCGGCTAAGATCGCACCGGAGACAGTCGCGGTGACAGAATAGACGGTAGCGCTCGCTGAGTGTGCTACGGGCGTCGTGCCGTTGGCTCCACGAGTCACTCCTGTCGCAATCGTCCCGAACTGCGCTCCCGTCGAAGTCGTATAGCTGATCTGCTCAAAGTCGACGAGGATCGTCCCACTCGCCGGAAAACCTGTGGTGCTGCTGACGGGGATGAGTCGGGGGGTGATTGTGCCGTCGTCAATATTTCCAGATAGGGTCGTTTGGAGAGGACCAGTCATAGTCGCGATGGTTTGAATCTCATTGCCATCCAAGTTCGACGGATCGGCCGTCAATTGGATCAAATCGCGACTCGCCAAATCCGTACCACTGAAAGTCAACTGGTTCACTGAGACCTTCACCTGTGCGCCGGCCGAGTGAGTCGCTTGCTTTGTCCCGTTCACTCCGCGGATCAAACCTGTAAAGCTTGATGCCGTCTTACCACTGTAGGTCATCTGTTCGAGATCAACGGTGATCAGTCCCGTGCTGGGGAAGTTGGTAATGCTGCCATTGGTAACATTTAACGTGCCGCCGCCATCCGACGTAACGTTCGTCGTTAATGTGGAAGCCGTACCGGAGACCGTAGCACTCAGACCACCAGTCGTGAGCGCCGTCTGAACAGCGCTCGCGACCGTTCCGGCTGAGGCGGCTGCGGAGATCGTTCCGGTAGTCAAAACACGAAACACCGTCGTGCCAACTGTCATATGGTCAACAATCGCCGTTCCATTGACGCCTCGTGTAATACCCGTGAAGGTCGTCCCTCCCTTGCCCGTGTAAGAAATGTCTTCGCTTTCAATACGTATTGTTCCGGCATTCGGAAAACTGGTCGTATCGGCCACGGTGAGGTTACCGTTGCCCATTCCAGTTGCGCTGGGAATTGTGGTCGTGAGAACTTCGAACACGGTGGCCGTGTCAGGGTGTGATGGTGCCGCAGTCGTATGAATTCCACGAGTCACGGTGAACGTCGCCTTCAAGCCGGCCAACGGGGTAATGGCCGTGAGCAACATGTCCTCGGCTTCGACTCGAATGATGGAGTTGACGGCAAAACCCGTGCGATCTTCCACATTGAATGTGAAGTTCGGCGTCCCGGATGTGGAGGCCGTAATCACGGCATCGGGACTGGTCGTGTCGTACTGATTGTTGACGAAGCTCAGTTTGTAAGTGCCGGCGCCACTGGTGCCGGCATAGACGGTTGGAATGCCGACGTATTGAATTTCATTCTGGCTTACCGCATCGGGTGCGTTGTACGCGATGGGATCCGTCGTCTGTGGTGGCGTTGCCACGTTATTGTCTTGGTCAAACGACAGCGTGAAATAGCTACCCGCCGTCGGTGTGCCCGTGACGCTGACGGTCTGCGTGACGTTGTTCGTATCGAACGCGATCATGCCATTGCCGATATTGCCGTGAGTGGCATCGGTGTTAATCGCCAACATGCGACCATCGCTTGTCACAGCGAGTAGAGTGTTCGCGAAATATCCAGGAATGCTGACACTATCGCCCGCCGAGTGGCCATGCGCGACGCTCGCGGTGCGTGTAACGGTCACGACACTGCCGACTGCAGTGGCGCTCATTAGTTCGTCGCCGATCAGCAGATCGAAGGTTCCCGCTTGGGGCAGCGGATTGAGCGTGTTGATGGTGAAACTTGTACTTAGGGTGGAAGCGAGATTTGCAGCAAGCGTTCCGACCACGATGGGCGCGTTTTGCGGCCCCAGCGACAGTCCTTCGAATCCGTTTCCGCCCGTGGTGCCAATTCCCAGCGACGTGAAATCGCGAAGAATGGCGATCACCGTTCCGCTGCTTATGTCGATGGAAATCAATTGGCTGCCGGCTGTCGATGTACCTTCGCCGCTGGTGACGCCGTACAGGATTCCGTCCGTAAATGTTCCGAACGACAGCCCCGTCACGGTCCCTTGAATGCGTTTCCCCGACGCGTCGTCGGTTCCCGATGTACCACCCAAGCTACTGTCCGCGGTGAGCGTGACGTTGTTGTTCCGGATCAAGGCTCCGGTCGATCCACTGCTGACTACCGCCGTCATGATCCGCTGCGCGTTGAAATTGGCGTTAATCGCGTCAACCACTGTTTGAATCGACGTCACCGCCTGTCCCAAACCTGAGTTCAGCGCCGGGTCGCTGTTGTAGTTGACTGTCGCAGTGACGGTACCGTTCCCCGTACCAATGGACACTCCCGATCCCGCTCCATTAAATGCGTTCATGACGATCTGTAACTTGACTCCGGTGGCCTGCGAGCCTTGCGCGCGTGTCTGAAAACTGATCGTGCCAAACGCACCGCCGTTGAAACTGAAGCCCGCCGAAGCTGAGCCAGGTTCCGTCCCCGCCAACTGGATGTCCCCCTTGATTCCGGTGGCAACGGTGCCAGACCCAGTCGTAGTACCGAGCGCCGCGCTACCAGCGTTCGTGGCTGCGTAGAGTTTCGAATTGACCGTCGTCGCGCCGCCGGTGGTCGCGGCGGAGCCGATCTCACGCACGGAGTAGAACAGGTCGTAGCTGTTGGTCCCGCGCCGCCGGAACGTCAACGCATCAACGTCATCCGTGTTCGTGACTTGTTCAAAATTCGTCCCGCCCGGGAAACTTGTGCCGGTGGACGCCGCCGGTGACCCCGACGGAATTCCGTCAGTGGTGCCCACATCCGTGACGCCTCCGGCCCCGGTGTCGATCGTCACCAGCACACCTGCCGTGCTGTTGTTGGTATTGACGCCAGTGTTCGTATCCGATCGACGATACCCGTACAGCACGCCGTCCGAACGCATCACAACATCTTGGATGTAGTTCGTCGGCGGACCACCCAACCCTTGGTTGGTATTGATGGTCGTGGCGAGGTTCCCGTTCACGGGATCAACCGTCTGCAGCGAGTTGAGCGCCTGGGTGTATAAGACGACATCTTGGAACGTGAGCGGTACGGCCTGTGTGGTAAGCGCGTACTGATTGGCGATGTTCAACAGCGGGACGGCCGGGCTGGCGGCTCCCGGATTTGAGCGATCGATGGCTCCGACGGGATCCGATTGTGTCCCATTCGAGTCATAACCAGTGAAGCCAATGTGATCTTCGGCAATGCGCCTAATCGAATTGATCGGCTCCAAGCGCACGGCCCGGTATGTGTCGGTGCCGTCGAAGGTGGCCGTCAACGCGGTCGGCAGCCGCTGATTGTTGACCACCGCCAGGTAGTACGTGTTGTTGACCGCCGGCAGTGAAATCGGACCAATGAAGGCATCGTGCGTGCCGGTGCTTCCGCGAGTCAATTCTTCCACAACGCTCAACGGGCCCGAAGCGGGTTGATCGTCGAGGATATTGGACGACCGACCGACGTAAATCACATGAAACGTAGAATCAAACAGGGCAATGGTGGTATCCGGCCGCGTCAGGCTCCTGTCCGCCCAATCGAGGTCGATGACGCCGGTCCACGACATTCCCCCGCCGTTCACGCCAGCAATCGCTTGAACCCCCTGAAAATCGAGATCGAACTTGTAGAAGTCCATATCCGCCGCACCGGCAGCCTGATTTCCGGCACTTCCCAAGTATCCCGAAACTCCAACGCTGTTGAGGTCGGAGGCCATGATGTTACCCAGGAACTGACCGCCGCCAGCCGAATTATTATCCCCTGTCACCTCACCCGTTTCACTGGTGAGTGGGTTGTGATAGGGCAGGCCCTTCACGTCGATGCCGATCGTGGCATAACGGATGTCGGCAAACTGCACGGTGACACCGGGCTGCTGGTCACGTTGCTGCAACCGGATTTGCAACTGGTACTGGCCGCTTGTCAGACCACCCTTGAGATCGTCGATATTGGCCGTGCTGGTTTGAACCGATCCGGACGGATTGCTGCGGACACGGACGAAATACGTGTTGGTCGTCCCCACGTCCCCGTTCAAGGTGACACGCATTCCCGCGTCGCGAATCGTGGTCGCATAGAAGTCACCTCCTTGTTCGGGTGCCTTGGTCAGCGTTGATGCGATGACGCTGGGAGTAAAAAAGATCGGGTTAAGCGTTGTTTGATCAATCCCTTGCGAACGAGCTAGGACGATCCCATTCGAATTGATGATTTCGAGAATGGTGTCCAAGCCGGCGCTCGTCTTGTCGATGTCCAGCCAAACTTCAGTGCCAGCATCGGCGGTGAAGCTGTAGACGTCCACGTCGTTGGGGGAATCTTGACTGATGTAGCCATGCACTTCGTAACCGCCCCGACGATTTTCATTCGCAACAAACAGATTCGGTGCCAGATCGCCCAGTTGCTGCGCGTTGTTGAGCGAAGAGTTGACGGTTCCGTTGGTGTCGACACCACTGGTCAGCGGCTTTTCGACTTCCACGACAGAAACAAAGTTGGCGTCGTTGGCGTGTCGGTCGAACAGCACTCGATCCCAGTCACCAGCCACCGGAGCGGCTCCCACTTGCGCATTGATGGTGTGGTTGCTGGCGGCCGTCCCATTCTGAGCTCTGCCGCTGGTGGCCACCGGCGCGACCAAAGTCAACGTCGTGGCATTCGTACGAGTCACTTTAAAGACTTCGTGATCAATGAGCACCAAGAACTGTCCGGCAGCCGGAAAACTGGCCGTGCTGGCAACCGTGAGCGTGGTGTTTCCCACGGTGTAATTTGCCGTGAGCTTGGTGTTGTCGCCATTCGTATCCGACCGCGGGAACCCCAACGGATCGAGACTGGCACCGTACTGGTCGTCTTTCAGCGAAGTCATCACCACTGGGAAGCCCGGAGCGCCGATGATCTGCATCGAAGCGCCCACGCGATCGGCAATGTCTCCCAAATCTGAATTGGAACTGCCGATCACGAAGCCCGACGCTGGCCCCAATTTCACCACCAAACTGGCGTCCGGCGCGCTTTGCAGCCGCAAACCACCCAGCGTGTGGAACTTGTCATCCGTGATACCGGTCACCAAGGAGGCACTTGCCGTAGCAGGATGGGTTGCCGCCGTCGTGCCATTGGCTCCTCGCACTCCTCCTGCCGCCGTATTCACCAACAATTGGTTCGTTGTCAGGTTGACACTCGAAACAACCATCCATTCGGAATCGATTTGAATCGTGAACGGTGCCGCCGGAAAGATGCCGGCGTTCTGGACGTTGATGGTCACCGTGCCCGTCGTATTGATGGCTGCCGTTAAATCCGATTGCGTCGTGACCACGGCCTCGGCCAGCAGCACATGGACGATGTCGGTGTCGTCCCACACTGTCTGTGTATCCAACGCTCCGCCACGCACCTGCATGCCCAGGATGGCACCGAGATCGGAGTCATTCGTCATGCGATTCTTGCGAACGAGCGGGCCTTGGTTGTTTGCGAACTCCGGATAGTTGCTCAAGCTGCTGCCGGTCGTCCGGCCGGAGTCGGTAACGTTGATCTCCTTGAGGGCGTTGCGGTCGATGCTGATCATTGCTCCGCGGTTGTTCTGGAAAACATTGTCGACAATGATCGGCTGTGCGCCACGAACGAAGATCACCGCCGCGCCATTGGTCTCACGCTTATTCCGATCACCGCCCAAGCTGGCACCGTTGGCGTTGTACTCGAACGTCGTGTTGGCAATTCGCGCCGAGGCCTCATGAATTTCGACCGCGTTGAAGCTTCCGGTGGAGTTGCCACCACCTTCCACCGGCGATTGCCCACCTGCATAGCCAATGTAGACATGATCGAGGCTCACATGGCTGCCCGCGCTGATGAGCAGGCCGCCCCAATCACCAAAGTCCGGGGCGTTGACGTTGACTGCCACGGTGGTAAAGCGGTCATTCGCCAGGTCGAAGGTGCCACTTCCCGCGCCATATCGGTCGTCGTTGACCGACGTGAAGATCACCGGATTGACATCGGTCCCTTCGGCAATCAGGTTGGCCACGCCGCGTTCGGCTTCAATCCGCGCTCCCCCCAATTTCACGATGGTTCCCGGATCAATCAACAAACGTCCGCCTGGCCGAGCGGTCGTAAACCCGCCATCCGAGACCGTGCTCAGCACGATCGTCCCATTGGTGATCGGGGTCACGGGAGTAGTGTCGTTCGGTGCGTTGTTCACGGTCAACGGCGCGATATTTTGGCTGCCACGCTGGTTCGTGAACTCGATGTTGACCGGTGCCTGGGGCAAGACGCCGCCGGTCACGGCCACTCCATTCTTTCCGACCCCCGCCAGCTTCTCCAAGGCCGCTTGAATCTGCGCTTTGTTAGCAGTGTGGGCCAGTGGAATCGTGGTCAGTGACAAAGTCACATTATCGAGAATCGAGACCAGGGCACCTGAGCTGTGTGGTGCGGGAGTCGTGCTGTTGTATCCGCGCGACACTTGGAGCGTGGCTCCGGAAGTCGTCACCAACATGTCTTCGCTATCAATACGAATCACAAAGGGGACGGTTGTTGGAAAACCCGTCGTGTTGGAAATTGTGATGGGATTCAACGTCGTTCCGGGAGTGCTGGCGTTGATGCTGACCGTCAGCGAATTGGTCGTCGTGGTGAAATTGTGAGCCACCGGTGACGTGCCGTTGACGCCGCGGACCACGGTCAAAACGTTTCCGCTGACATGGAACACGCGCATCTGTTCCGTTCCGACGACGATGTCGAAGTCGGCCGTGGCGGAGTTCGTATCCGCCGAAGCCAGCGCGGTCAAAGCGGTCGAATCGTCGACCGTGATGGTTGTTTGGACATTGGTCAACGCTTGCGTGATGGTCGTCAGTACGGTGGGAGCGGGCCCGTTATATGTCAGCGTGAAGAAGCCGGCACTCGGTTGACCCAAAACGCCGATCTGTTGCACTTCGTCATTTCTAATGGCTCCGCCGGGATTACCGGTGATCAGCAGGTTACCTTTGATGAGGTGCGTGATGTCGCTGTCGTTGAACCGGCCATTCACGTCCAGTTTGTCGAGAACATTTCCATTCGTGTCCGTACTGATGCGCACGAACAATCCATTCTGCGAATTGCCAGAAAGTAGATTGCCGTGGATGTCCGGACCGATGCGGTTGTTTGAGTCATCAAACGCATTGGGGTCCGCCGACATCGCGGAGTCCGCATTGTTGACAATGCTAGTGAACGCCACGGTCGGACGCTCGCTGATCATGTGAATCGCGTTCCAGCGATTGTTGGACGAGTCTTGCCCACCGCCATAGCTGATGTTGGCTTGATAGACCGCGTTCAGAAACACGACGTTGCCGTCTTGGTCTCCAAACACACTGTCATTCATGTCGGAATCCTGGTGCAGGACAATGCCCCCCCAGTTCCCGCCAACCGCCGCCGTCGACCCACCCGAGTTACCACCGATGAAGTCGTTCAGGAATGAGGTCAGGTAGACTTGCCGATCAGGAGTCCCAATCAACTGGATCGCTCCGTCTTGCTTATCCGCGCCCAGCGTTGACGTGCCAACCTCAATGTTCGTGCTTTTCATCTTGATGACCGCGCCACCATCGACCATCAACGTGACTCCCTGTGGGACGTCGAAATTACGGCCATCGGCCAAGGTGTTCGCCGGGGTCAAGTCGTCGAGTCCGACCAAATAAGGCGTGGCGTCCGAGTTCGTGGCCACGTCGTTGTCGGCTCCGCCATTCCCAACGATGCGCATCAGGTTTTGAGCCGTCAGCAACCCGTTGGTGTTGCTCGGATTCTTCACACCGCTGACACTCAAGGTGCCGATGCTGGACAAATCGACGCGATCCCCCGTGGCGACCGCCGTGGTGGTAAACGTTCCGCTCGTTTGGCTATTGATCGCGGCCGCAATGGCAGTCGCCACTGCCGTGGAGTTGCCATAGATGTAGAAGAAATCACCCGTACTGTGGGTGGTCGCGAGCGTCCCCACTCCACGAGTGACCGTGATCGTGTCGGCGTCCACGAAGGTGTCCACGGACATGCGCTCGGAACCGATCTGAATGATACTGCTACCGGCCACTAGCCCGACCAACGATCCCACGTCAATGGATGCCTGAGTCGCGGTGATGTTCGCCAACAGCTTGGCATTGATCACGCCCAAAGTGACGGGAGTCACGTTGCTGCCCGAGACACTGCCGTCGAAATCAAACTCAAAGACTTTCGAAGGATTCACGCCGTCATTGATGGTGATGTAATCACCATCATGCAGACCGGCCGCTCCGCTGGTGGGAACGACGATGCGCGATCCCGCTTCCAGAAGACCTGCGGAAATCGTGTTAAACGGCTTGGCCACGGAACCATCTTGCAGAGCGACCGGGATCGTGGTGGACTTATCGACGAAGACCGTGTTGCCTGCCTCAAACCAGAAATTGAACGCTCCACCGGGCTGAGTGTCGGCATCGCCGTCCAAGGCGGTCGCCGTGGCGCTATCAGTATCCGTGATGTTGGAAACGACGCTGGACGTGAAGCCCAATTGCAGGTTGTACGCCCCCTGCGATTTGCCACCGTAGCCCGAATCGGCCACGGTCGGGTCGTAGTTCGTATTCCCTTTGGCCGTGACTCCCACATAGTACGTCCCGGGCTGCAAATCGACGTTTAGGAAAGGATCCGCCCCGTAGTAGTCGTCGTTGCGGGCGATAACCTCGCGATTGCCGCCAGCCAATGCGATCGCCGGTACCGAGGAGGCTAAGGCGATGTTGTTCGTTCCCGTCGCCGTCGCCGAGGTCAGCGACACCTGCACTAACACATTCACTGACGCATCAGAATTGAATGTGGTGATGAACTGGTTGGCTGTCGTGCCATTCGAGTCCAAATTAACGTTGATGGTGTGGCCGCTCACCGTGAACGTGGGCTTTCCGACGTTGCCTCCGGTGTGGACGCTCCTGGTCACATTCAGAACGATGTCGTTTCCAATCGTTCCGGCGTTTGTGGCAGTGAACTTAAGGGTTGCTCCACTGCCGGCGAAATCGGACGACTTGGTGGCAAAGGGGTCGCGGAACAAAGTCAGTGCCGCATCCAGCCGGCTGGTGGTGGGGATTTGCCGTTCGGCCGTGATCTCGGCGGTCATGCGTCCCGCAGTGGTCACATTGAATTGATACAAATCGATGTCCGTGGCGTACGACGGGAACCGGCGAGCGAAGTGCTCCAAGTCCCAATCGGAATACGTCGTCTCGGCGGGGCTAGGAATCGGACTGGCGGATTCGGCGGCGGTGTCCATCGCGGCACCGGGGAGGTCCGACGAGTGCATCAGCCCCAGAGCATGGCCGATCTCATGCAGATAGACCCCCATCCAACCGCCATTCCAGTCGTCGTCGTTATTGTTGGACTCGTTGATAATGACACTTCCGGCACCACCAAGTCCGGGAACAATCTTGCCCTTGATATTCGCGTCGCCGGTGATGATCTGGGTTCCAGAATTGGCCGTCTCTTCGAAGACCACACCGATGTACGAACTGAGAATCGTGAATACCTGACGAACAATTTGCTTTTGACCCTCGGTGATCTTATTGGTCAGACCAGCACCGTAACTTTTCGCGAAGTTGTATTGCCTGGGCGGGATCGCGATTGGTGCTGACGGTGTCGTTCCGGATGTCACGTTGTGGGTTTCATCTTGTCCCGGGAAGGCTGGGAACACGCGGTGCCCCGGCTCGTCGTTTCCACCCGTCAACGGCGGAAGCGGAATCGCCTGCGTCTCAATTTGCGATGAGATCGCCTTCCCAGCGGTCCCCAGAGCACCGAGTTGCGTCGCGCCCGCGTAACTACTGTTGGCAGTGTCGGCAATACTCAACGGCGCAACCGTTGCGATGTCTAATTGGTAGGAGCCGGTCGTTGCTGATCCGGTACTGGTGATACGGACGTAATACGTCGAGCCAGCCGTTAAGCCGGTCAGCGACGTCTTGGTCAACGTCTCCGTGATTCCAGCGGCAGTGTTCGTGAAGGCGGTTCCCGCAACGGCGACACCCGTGCTATCCAGCAACTCAATGGTCGTGTTAAGACTGGAATCGGGAGTCACCGTCACCGTGAGATTGGCCGTGGAGTTGACTGAGAACTGATAGAGGTCAACGTCCGCACCACCGAGTCCATTGTCTCCCAGATACGCCGAGCCGTGGAAACCCGATGCCGAAAATAACGTTCCCAATTGGATCGCCGTCGCCAACGTCCCATCGGCTTCTGGTGACGTGCCGACCTGCAATCGGTAAGTCGCGGTCGGCAAGTTGCTCACGAAGTTCAACACAGCTGTATGCTGGACGTTGTCGTAAACCACCGACATCGGAATCCGAATGGTGTCATCGGTGGTCGTAGTCGTCCCTTTCGTGTCGATCAATTGGTAGTAACGCGGGTCAGTGACCGTCGAACTGAATTGTTCGGATGTGAACGACACATTGACCAAATTCAGACGCTGCTCGATCCCGGCCGCCGTCGCGGAAATCGCGTTGGCATTTTTCTGCGACAGGGTCACGCGAGGATCAAATGCATTCGTAGCGTTGCCACCAATGGTCACTTCAATGCCATAAACAACCTTCGCCCCTGAGGTTCCAGTTGTATGTGACGCTGGCATCGTGTTGTTGTAACCACGAGTGACCGTGAACATGGTTCCCGACACGGCGGTGACTCGTAGTTGCTCAGAATCAATCTGGATCGTGAATGGCACAGCTGCGGCCGACGGGAAGCCTGCCGTGCTCGCGACATCGATCGCGAGTTGCGTCGAATCAATGGTGCCGGCGCCGGCTTGCAGTGTCGTCGTCGCCGGCGAGTTTGTGGCGGTGACACCGTACATTTGTGTGGTCAACGCTGGCGTGAACGCGGCCGCGATCGCAGCGGCAACATTGCTCGCGTAAATTCCCGGCACAGAGTTAAATGACGCGGAAATATTGATCCGATTGTTGCCCGGACGGTAATTGCCACTCCCCCCGTCTCGATCGAATTCAAACGCGAACTGATCCACCGCCCCACTGGTCGTCAAGTTCGTGGGGGACATCGCTGTATTGCCGATCGGCGAGTCCGTCGCGCCGACCAAGCTCGTCGAGACGAGGGCCGCCGCCTGTGCGTTGCCGTCCAAGGCATCCTTCAGATCTTGGGACGTCGACTCAATGGAACTCGACGAATTCAGCACGACGCTAATCAGACGGCCGGTGACCGTCACCTGTGGCTTCACAGGCTTACTCGACGTGTCAATTCCCAACGCCAGTTTCGTGAATTTGAGTTGAATGCCGTTGCCACCCGTTCCCCCCGCCACACCACTGAATGTCATCGTGACCGGCTTTGCCGACGAATTGAAGGTTGAGGAAACAGTCCCGTGCGTGAACGTTCCTGAATCAATCAGCAACACATCGCCATCGGTGATATTCGCGGGGTTCATAACCGTCAGCAGTTGATCGCGAATGACTGGTTGCGGCACGACCGAGTTGACTTGCGCTCCCAGGTCCAGCGAGAAGGTCAGAAGCGTGTCGGCTGGGACAGCGCCGATACCGAGGGCTTCGCCCGCGGAGTTCGTCAACGGACTGGCTCCCGCGCCGACCACTTGAATGCGATACCTGTCGTTGCCCAACGATTCCGCAAAACGATAGACGACACTGCGTGTGCTTCCCGAATCCAAGCCGCGATAGCCGGGTGTCAGCAACTGATCGGCACCGGAAAGCTGCAGCACGGTGCCGTCAGGCATCGAGGCCAGCGACTGACTGGGCAATCCAAACAATGGCAAGCTGCTCGGAATACTAATGAGCGCGTTGGCATTCGCGTCTGCCTGGATTGCTGAAATCAAATCGCTGGCACGAGTCGGAGTTGTCCCGTTGTTGTTCAGCGTGACTTCAATGCGATTGCCGACGACTTTGATCAGCGGCATCTGGGGAGTTGCCCCCATACTTCCGAGATCGCGTCTGACGAACTGCAACGAGATCAAATTACTCGACGAGCCAGCCGACTTGGCCTGGAACTGCAGACTGAATCCAGCACCAACACCGAAATCCGAGAAAC
>JANMIF010000443.1:0-2776 GCA_031375695.1 Planctomyces sp. | reverse complement strand
TCGGTGTTGGAATCAGAAATCGTGTCTCACGACGGTCTCGAACAAATCTATCTCGACACAGGGTTCGGATCGGACTCGATTCGCCTGCTTGGTTCGCCATCGTCGTTGAGCATCGGCTTTTTCATTCACGCGGGGGACGGCAACGATGTCGTGACCCTTGAGCGTGAAGTGTCGAAGGCCACCGGCCCGCTGGCGGCGTTGACCGCGAATATCTTCCTCGACGAGGGCGACGATGAGATCCGCTTCTTTGATGGAAACACGCTCAACGGTGTGATCGATGGTGGCCTTGGATTCGATGAACTCAATGCTCGATTCGTGTTCTCGACGGCGTTGACGATTGACCTCTTGAATCGCTCGGCAACGATGGTCCAATCGGGACTCGAAAGTACGTTCCTCGGCATTGAGGCTGCATTTGGCGGAGCACTCAACGACCGGCTGATCGGAGACGGCGGCAACAATCGGCTGCGCGGCGGCGGAGGCAACGACACACTCGATGGCGGGCCGGGCGACGACACTCTCGACGGCGGCAGCGGCGACGATCTGTTCCTGCTCGAGCCGGGGAGCACGGACTCGGTGTTCGATGGGCTCGGCCACGACACGCTCGACTTCTCCGAAGCGGTGCATGGGGTCACGATAGATCTCGCTCTCGATGCGGGACAAAGGCAGATCGTGGATGTCGTCGGCAACGGACTGTCACTCAACGGCCAGTTTGAAGATGTCATCGGAAGCGCGTTGCCCGACAACATTCGCGGCAACGCGGCGGATAACCGGTTTGATGGCGGCGACGGCGATGACTCGATCTTCGGCTTGGCAGGCGCGGACTTTTTGGTCGGCGGTGATGGCTACGATTTTCTCGATGGCGGAGATGGAGTCGATCAACTCTTGGGCGGTGCGGGATCCGATCGACTGCACGGCGGCTCAGGCTTCGATCAACTGGACGGAGGCGCGGAGGGCGACGTCTACGACGATGCGATCGCGCCGCAGATTCGCAATGCCGACTTGCTGCTGAGCGCGTTGACGATCAACGAAGGCGAAATCGTTACGTTGAGCGGTACGTTCACGCCGGGAGAAATTGTCGGCGCGCACTTCGTGACGTTCGAATCGGGCGAACTCTACGAACATTTTTCGCCGTTCATTGAAACGCACGCAGGCGAAACGCACTTCTCCACAGAGTTTCGGTATTCCGATGACGATCCGAGCGGAACGTCGAGCGATCTGTACTCGATCATCGTGTCCGTCTCTCCGATCGAATCTTACTTTTTTTCGAACCCGCGGTTCGTCTTCAACTTATTCGTGGATGTGCTGGGACGCCCGGCCGATGACGCGGGACGAGATGCCGTCTTGGATCAGTTGTTCAACCACGACGCGACAAGAGCATCCGTCGCGAGCAGCCTGCTCAATTCCGGCGAGTACCGACTGCAATTGGTCAACGGCTTCTATCAACGATTCCTGGGTCGGTCGGCGGACCTGGTCGGCCAGAGCACGTCCCTACGAACGCTGGAATTGGGGCGGCAAGAAACGGTGATCGCCTCGCTGCTTAGTTCCGCCGAATACTTCCGCCTTGCGGGTCGCACGAACGTGGGATTCGTCAATCGACTGTTTGAGGATCTGCTGCATCGCTCGCCCGGAACTTCGGAACGGAGCAGCTTCGTAACTCTGTTGGCGACGCAATCGAGGACGATGGTCGCGAACACGATCCTCAACAGCGACGAATACCGCACGCTCGTCGTGCAAGGTCTCTTCACCCAAATCTTGCATCGACCGGCTGCGAGTGCGGAGTCCGCAACATTCGTTTCGCTCCTGCGTGGCGGAGCGACCGTTGAGAACATCGCCACTCAATTGCTCTCGTCGGCGGAATACTTCGCGGCACCGGCTCTTGTTGTAAGTGCGTCAACCAGTCTGCGAGTCAACAACGTGGCACCGACGTTGTCCGCCGTGTCGATCGCCCCCGCTCGCGAACGCAGCGACGCGGTGCTGACTGGTTGCATCACTGATCCGGGGGGCTCTCAAGACACGTTCAGGATGCTTGTCGATTGGGGCGACCACAGCTCAGAATTCTTCGATTTGCCCGCCCGCACGAGGGACTTCCGAGCCACGCATCGGTACGCCAACGACGGCAACTACAACGTCTCGGTGCAAGTCACTGACGATGACGGCGGCACCAGCAACCTCGTCGCGTTGACGGAAGCGATCAGCAACGTCGACATCATCGTGGTCGGCACCGATGCCATTACCACTCGGACACCCCGCGTCCGAGTTCTGGATGCCAACACTCGAGCGCAACGCTTCGAGATCACCCCGTTCGCGGCGACGTTCCGAGGCGGCGTGCGTGTTGCCTCCGGCGACGTCAACGGCGACGGAGTCCCCGACATCATCGTGGCTCCCGGAAGAGGGATGGCTCCGCAAGTGCAAGTCTTCGACGGCCTGACGGGCACGCGATTGACAACGCCGATCGGCAACTTCAACGCCACTGCGGCCACCGATCGCAACGGCCTGTTCGTCGCCGCTGGTGATGTGAACGGTGATGGTCGAGCCGACATCATCGTCGGCCTGGGGACAACGACCGCCAACGTGAAAGTCTTTAACGGAGCGACCGGAGCACTGCTCTTCAACCTGACCAGCTTCCCCACGGGCTTTGCTGGTCCTGTCGCTGTCGCCGCAGGGGACGTCAACGGCGATGGCCGAGCCGACATCATCGTCAGCTCCACCGCCACGACCGCCAACCGTTTCGTCCACATCTTCAACGGTCAGACCGGAACGCTGTTGCGAGACATCG
>JANMIF010000428.1:0-22109 GCA_031375695.1 Planctomyces sp. | reverse complement strand
GCCCAGAAGCCGGGGTGCCGGCGACCAGGGGCGGGGGCGTGGTGGGTGGGCCGCGGGGCGCGCCACGACTACGTTCCGCACGCCACAGCATCCAGCCGCCGATCGCCAAGTACGGCAGCTTGCTGACGAGCAGCGAGATCGCGGCGCCTTGCATTCCGAACGTCGGTACAAACGACGCACAGACCACCAGCGACAACACCGATGTCAGTACATTCAGCGGCAACTGGCTATGTACGAATCGAGCCGCGATCATTGCCGTCATCATCACTCCCGCCGAGGTCGCCGCCAGAGTCGCCCACATGATCGTGATGAACACATCCACGTGAGCCGCATATTCCGCCGTGAACAGCAGCGTCAGCACTGGCCTCCCAACCGCATATGCTGCGATCACGCCGAGCAGCGCGATCGCTGTATGAGTCGCCATCAACTGCCCGAAACACCGCCGAAAGCCCGAAACATCGCCGGAATCAAACAATCGAGCCAACTTCGCACTCGCCGACGATTCCAAGGCCCGAGTCAACGTGTGCATCACGGCCAGCGGCGTACACAGCGCTCCGAAGATGCCCAACTCCGACGTGCTACAAAATCCTTCGACAAACCCACGCGGCAAGTTCGTGTTCAACGACACCAACATGCTCGTCACACCCAACGGCACGCCGAGCACCGCCAACTTCCGCATCGCGGGCCAATTCCAGTTCGGCTGCAATTCGCCCCGTAGCCACGTTTGCCAGAACGTGGGGGTTTGCAACTCATCAAATTGTGCGTTACCCACGTTCTGGCGAACGTGGCTACGGGCGGCAGTCAACCACAACAAACTTGGCACGTCATACACCAAGATCGCGAGCACTCGCCCGACGGCCGACATCGCCGCCGCGACGACAATATTCCCCGTCAACCAAATCCCGCCACACAAACCGGCCGCCGTGAGAACGCCATGGCAGACCATCGACTTCGAGATGCGATCCAATCGTTCGCGTTGTTGAAACAATCCGTAAAACGTGTTCGACACGTTCTCGAACGCCTTGTTCAAGCCCACCAGCAAGATGACCGCCAGCGCCGCATCGCGATATCCGCAAACGACGCTCGTGCCCCAAGCTGCCAACATCCCGATGCAGCACGCCAGAAGCTGCATCCCGAAGTAATCGCCAAACGCAAACGTGTCACGCACGTCCGTCGCCTGAAGCCGTCGCAGTTGCAACCCGGCGAACAAAAAGATCGGAGACGTCAGCGTTACTCCCAGCAAATACACGCCAACCGTCTCGGTCGAACACATCTTCGCCAGCACGACGAGCACGCCCCACTGGCAGAGTGCGTAAAGCAGATTCCCAGCCAACGACCAAGCAAAGTTCACCCGCATCGATAACGGCGCGCGAACTGTCATCTGGCCGAACTCCTCAATGAAAACGTGGCGCACGCTGCTCGCGTGCGTTTGGGGGGGGCGATGTACTTCGCCAACGAAATTACGCCAAGAGCAATCAAACCAGCGAAACCTCGGTTGGTAGGCTGGGTTTGATGGCCTATTCTGTGACCCGTAGTGAAGGCCGAGCATTTGTTTTGGCCGATTTTCCGTTTTCTCCTTTGATCAGGAATTGAACCATGAAGCGATTCAGCGTGTGGGCCATGTTGATGAGCGGCTTGCTGGGCCTCTCGGCCTTGGCCGTTCGGGCGGAAGATCAGCCGAAAAAGCCGGATACAAATCAGTCCGAAGAACTGTTCAAGAAGCTCGACAAAAATGGGGACGGAAAAATCGTTCCGGACGAAGTCGCCGATGACCAAGGCCGATTCTTCGATCGGCTGATTCGCCTCGGTGACAAAGATGACAACGGCGAACTGACAAAAGAAGAATTCTTGGCAGCGATCGAAAAAGGAGATGCCCCCGTGCGAGGCGGCAGTTTGGAGCGCGGTCCCGGCGGACCGGACGGGCGCGGTTTTCCGAGTCCGAAGGAAATGATCGAACGGCTCGACAAAAATAAAGACGGCAAGCTCACGAAGGACGAACTTCCGGAAGAAGGACCGGGACGATTCTTGCGTCAGATGCTCGAGCGATCCGGCAAAGAGTCACTCACGGCGGACGACATCGAAAAAAGCCGACAAGCGTTTGCTGGTTCGGGGCGGCCGGGTGGTGGCGATCCCGGTCAGTTCTTGAAGCAACTCGACAAAAACAACGATGGCAAGATTCAAAAGGATGAGCTTCCTGAAGGAATGCGGGAACGCTTGGCTCGGCTTTTTGAGAAGTCCGGCAAGAACGAGTTGACGATTGAAGAGTTGGGCAAGGCGATGCGAGAGTTCGGTCCGCCGCAAGGCCAAGCTGGCCCGCCGAATCCCGAAGAAATGTTCGCTCGGCTGGATACCAACAAAGACGGCAAGGTCACGTTGGACGAAGTTCCAGAACCGTTCCGCGATCGAGTTCGGCCAATGTTTGAACGAACAAAGAAAGAAGCGTTGTCACTCGACGATGTGAAGGACTTTGTCGCTCAAGCCGATGATCGTCGCCGACCGGAAGGTGATCGGGCTGGCGACGGCGACCGCCCGCGCGAAGGCGAACGTCGCGAAGGTGACCGAGCGCGTGAAGGCGATAAGCCGCGTGAAGGAGATCGTCGTCGCGACGGAGACCGCGCACCAGAAAGTCGTGGTCGAGATGCCAACCGTCAGCCGCGCGACGGAGATCGTCGTCCAGAGGTTGACGGTCCAGGCCGCCGCCCGCAGTTGCCTCGATTCTTTGAACTGCTCGACAAGAATCACGACGGCCGCATCAGCAAAGAGGAACTCGACCGATTGCGCGATGTGTTCGCTGAATTGGATCTGAACAAAGACGGACAACTCGATCCGGCTGAACTGCTCGGCCCACCGCCAGAGGATCGTGGTCCCGATGGACGCGGGCCAGAAGGCCGAGGTCCAGGCGATCGTGGCCCCGAAGGACGCAATCCTGATGGACGTCCGCGCCGCGAATCGGATCGGTCACCCGAAGGACGGAGTCGCCCGGAAGGTGATCGCCCGCCGGAAGGACGTCGCCGCGAAGGTAACGGCGAGCGCCGCCGACCAGATACCGACAAGCCACGCGAAGAGGATAAGAAGCGTGAAAAAACACGCGACGAAGAAAAAAAGGACTAGCCTTTGACGGAGACTTACAAAAACGGATCGGACTCATCGTGAGTCTGGTCCGCTTTTTTCTTTGGCCGAATCGGTAGCGTCGCGTTTTTCAAACGTCATTGCCGCCGAGTTCATGCAGTAGCGCAAGCCGGTCGGTTTCGGGCCGTCGTCAAAGACATGTCCCAGATGGGCGTCGCAGCGGCTGCAGACAACTTCCGTGCGGACCATGAACCAACTGCGATCAGAAATCTCGCCGACGTATCGAGGTGCGAGGGGTTGAAAGAAGCTGGGCCAACCGGTCCCCGATTCAAACTTAGCGTCCGCATCGAATAGCTTCTGGCCGCAACAAACGCAACGATAAATTCCGGGTTCGTGATTATCCCAAAGCTCGCCGGTAAATGCCCGCTCGGTCCCTTTGCGGCGTGTGACTTTGAATTGTTCCGGAGTCAATCGCTTTTGCCATTCGGCATCGTCCCCAGCAATCGGCAACAAGCCCGGATCGTTCTCGTCGCTCGGCTCGCTGGGCACGACCGAACTGGAAGTTTCACTTTTCATGCCGCGTTCCTTATTAAGATTCGTCGGGCGATTGGCCATCCAGGAAATCAGCACTATGCCAATCACCGGGGCGATCCACAGCATCACACGTCGCGCTCTCATGGTTTTCACTTTCAAGGTTCGTATTTGATGCCGCTGGTTGCATCATCGTGACAAATCGTTGAGCGAATCTCCAAGCCCAATCCGATACGTCAGTGTTTCGCCGTTTAACAAGTGCAGCTTGATTCGAGCAAGCTGCTCATTCAAGATGGTCCGCATAAGAATCTTTTCCCATCAATGGTCAGCAAAGTGGACTTGGTGATGAATGACATTCAGCGATACGGAGTCACACGTCGTTGGTCGGATGCCGTGGTGCATCAGCGGACGGTGTATTTCGTCGAAGTCCCAGATGACATGACTGCCGATGTTCGAGGACAGATCGGACAAGTGCTCTCGCAAATTGACGAACGATTACGAATAGTTGGCAGCGATCGAACTCGGATGTTGCAGGTGTTGATCTATTTACCCGACTTGGCGGACGCGTCCGTGCTCAACGAATTGTGGGATGCCTGGGTTCCCGAAGGTCACGCTCCCGCGCGAGCCTGCGTTCAAGCCACTCTGGGCAATCCCAGATGCCGCGTGGAAATGGTCATCACCGCAGCGGTACCCAACGTAGCCTGACTCTACGATTCCGCGCGGCAGCGGAGCACGGCTTCGACTTCGGCCAATTGTTCCAGCGTGTTGACTCCCAGCGCCTCTTCGATCGTGAGCGTCGGCGCAGCGATGACGCGATGTCCGGCGGACTTCATGATGGCAGGGCAATCAGTTAGGTAGTATTCAGCCTGACTGTTTTCCGGCCGGACTTTTTTCAGCGCGTCGAACAGCACGCGGCTCTCGAAGACGTAGCAACCCGTGTTGATTTCCTTGATCGCGGCTTGTTCGGGAGTTGTCTCTTTTTGTTCGACGATCCGCAAGAACTCACCAGATTCCGACCGAACGACTCGGCCGAGTCCGAAGTTGTTTTCCGTGATCGCCGTGCCGATCACACAAGCCGCGCGATGTGCAGTCAGTTCTGTCAGCAGACTCGTCAGTGATTCTCCACGCAACAGCGGCGTGTCACCAGCCAAGACAAGCACCGGGCCATCGTGATTCGCCAGGGCCGCGGCGCACATCATCACGGCGTGGCCGGTCCCTTTTTGTTCGGCTTGCAACGCGAACTCGACATCGGCGTGATGCGATAAGGCGTCGCGGACCAACTCCGCTTGGTGCCCCACGACCACGACGATTCGCGGGACTCCCGCCGCGCGAACCGCGTCGATAACATGTTCGACCATCGGACGTCCGCAGACGGAGTGCATTACTTTCGGCAACTCGGACTTCATCCGAGTCCCTTTACCAGCCGCTAAGATGATCGCCGCGGGCGCCGACACAGATGTTCTCCAAACTAAACTTGAGATTTCAGATTTGAGATAATTGAGGTCAGAAGCTCAGCCCGATGCGTCCGATGAAGCCGGTGTTGGTGTCGAAGTCAGGCCCGGACCGAAAATTCGCGTGACGACCGAGTACCCAGCCACCTTCGATGAAGCCGGTTCCAAACTGTGATGACTTCCTTGCGCCCAACAGAATCCGCCAGTCTTCCAGTTCCACTTGATCTCGTTTTGGGACGCCTGTCGGCCGGCCGATTTCATACGACTCGATGTGATATTCGGCGGACGCATAGAGCCAATAATCCTGCCCCATGACGTTGCCGGCGTACCACGAAATGCGGGATTGCGGAAACATCAGCCGCCACTCCCAGCGTGAGCTTGGCGTCCACACGACACCGACATACGGAATGACGTGATCGTGAACTCGATCCCAGAAGCCAGCCCCCAAGGCGACTAACAATTGTGGATTGGCTTGAAAGAATAAGATCCCGCGACCGTCATAGTTGATCGCATTGCGTGTCAGCGAGTGATCGAAGTCGGTGTTGATCGACGGTGAGAACGCGAGCAGCGCAGCGAACGGGCTGTAGGGGCTGTTGAGCGGTGTCTCCAACCGCGCGTCCCAGCCGAAGTGGTAGGCGCTGCCGGGAAGGTGCGAGAGATTGCCCGTTCCATTCGGTCCGTCGAAACTGCGATAACCAAAATCATGTTGCAACGAAAAGAGCCACGGCGTCCATGGTGTTTGCCTCGTTTGCGTCAGCCCCATATTCACTTCCAGCACTTCGAAGTGACCGTTCGTGTTTTTTACTCGCGAGCTGGCCTGCCAGCCCATGTCGGCCCAGAACGTCGATCCCATTCGATACGGCTGCGGCCCGGCTGTTCCCCAAGTCGTACCGGTCGGCGGTATATCTTGTGGCAACGCATTCATGTACGGCATCACTGGTGATCCCAGCGGAGCGAACGATTGTGGCTGGTCGCCGTCGTAGGGTTGGATTGGTTGGCCCAGCGGCGAGATCGGCGAGTTCGGAGCGGAGTTGGTCGGCGGAAACGCGGAATTCGATTCCAACGCCCCGCTGTCGCCGTCTCCATTCAAGCCTTGAGCACGCGCGACGTATTCCCGCTGGGCGTCGCGGTGAAGTCGCAGCAAACTGCGAAACCCACGCTTTCGTTCGTAAACGGTTATGGTTCCGTAACCGTCCGGCTCCTGAGCGGTAATCTCATCGAACAAATTGGCTGGCTCGGCGATTTGAAAAACTCTCGCCGATGGATCGAAATCTCGATCCTCGTCAGATGCCACGGACCACGGATTCGACAACGCCAGCACCAGACAAACCAAAGACGTATTCACGGCCAGACCTGTCTACCAGAAGGGATGGGAGGCTGGACTCGGGCAAGGAGGGAACAGTCACCGAGTCACTCGACACCTCGAAGGGGGTGTGGTTTTGGCATAGTTTGCAAAATGCGTCAACACCAATCGGCAAGAAATGCCGTGGAGAAATCCAAAATCCGAAGCCCGTGTGCGAATCACTGACCTCTCGCTGTTCGGAAGAAATTACATGCCTACGCCAAATGGTTCGGGGCCTTCCGGATTCGACGAGGCGGTTGGTGGCGTTTCGATGAGCGGCTGATCCAACACCATTGGCATTTGAGGTTGAGTCGGCTGCGACTCTGAAGACGGATCTCGTTGCGGACCGTTGTCTCGTTCGCGCCGCGGCTGACGAGCGGACGAATGGCCACCGCGTCGATTGTCACTCGGACCGTCAGGGAATTCGGAATCTTGTGGTGGATAGAGCGCACTGACCAATCGCGGAATGACCTCGCCCGCCAGCAACCGATCAATGACCGCACGAGCTTCCGGGCGCAAGGCGATGCGAGGCGATTTCAACTCCTCGACGAGCTTCATCGGCGTCCCTGCTCGCACGCAGAAGCAGCGAACGAACGTGATGTCCAACGACTCACGTTGCGTCTGCCCGCACGACGGACATCGCCAAACCCGACGAACGTCCGATTCCGTTCGCACTCCCGGTCCCTTCATGATTGTCCCCAGTTTCGTAGCGTAGGCGGCTCGCCTGCGTTGACTTGATCAAGAATCTCAGGCGGGCCGCCTGAGCTACGGTCGTAATTCCGCGAACGGCAGACCAAACGTATCAGCTACGGCGCGGTTCGTCACTTGTCCGGCGTGAATGTTGATCGCATGAGCGAACCCCTGATCCGCCGCACACAGTTTCGCCAAGCCTTGATTCGCGATTTTCAGCACATACGGAAACGTCACATTGCACAACGCATAAGAACTGGTCCGACCGACGGCGCCGGGCATGTTGGTGACACAGTAATGCACGATGCCATCCACCAGGTACGTCGGCTGCGAATGCGTTGTCGGCCGAGTCGTCTCAACACAGCCTCCTTGATCGACCGCGACGTCGATGATCACCGCTCCCGGCTTCATCAGCTTGAGGTCAGCGCGATTGACGAGCACCGGTGCGCGAGCCCCCTCGATCAATACGGCTCCAATGACCAGATCGGCCAGACGCAGTTCTTCCCGAAGATTGTGGCGGTCACTGAACAACGTGTTGACGTTCGGCGGCATGATATCTTCCAGATACCGCAGACGCTCCACGTTGATGTCCATGATGACGACGTCGGCCTGAAACCCCGCGGCGATCTGAGCCGCATTCTTCCCGACGACTCCGCCACCCAAAATCGTGATGTGTGCTGGGGGAACTCCCGGAACTCCGGCCAGCAAGATGCCGCGGCCTTCTTGCGGACGTTCGAGATACTTTGCGCCTTCTTGAATGCTCATTCGTCCGGCAACTTCGCTCATCGGAGTCAGGCAAGGCAGATCGCCACGCGGACCGCGCAACGTTTCATAAGCCGCTGCCGTCGCACCGGTCGCCAGCACCTGCCGAGTCAGCTCTTCACTTGCGGCAAAATGAAAATAAGTAAACAGGATTTGCCCGCGCCTCATCCGAGGCCATTCGGCCGCTTGCGGTTCCTTGACCTTCACCACCAAGTCCGCCTGATCGAAGATCGCCGCCGGTCCATCGACGATTTCGGCTCCGCTGGCGGCATACTGTTCGTCCGGCAAGCCGCTCCCCTGGCCGGCTCCCTGCTCGATCAACACGCGGTGGCCGTGCCGGACCAACTCCTCAACCCCCGACGGCAACATCGCCACTCGGTACTCATCCAATTTGATCTCGCGCGGCACTCCGACAATCATGCAAAACTCCCGTGATACCAATTCCAAACGAAGTCCCAAACCCGGTTGGCGATCAGATTGGCTTTTAGCAGAATTTGGTGAGTCGAGACATAGGTGGCGGCATTCATCCGTCGGACCACGGATAAATCCAATCCACCGGCCACAAGGGCATGGACTACAGATTCACGAAATGGCCAGCCGAGGCAATTCCGGCTCATCCAGTTGCCAAAACGCCACCGATCAATACTCTGTGTCCCCGAACTGAATTGTCGGGTTCTTAATTCCACGCCAATCTCAATCCAAGACTCAACATGACGACTGCCATTGCTGAACCGGAAACGAAAATCATCACGGATGCGACCTGCACCTTTTGCGGCTGCGTCTGTGACGACATGGAACTGACCGTCGAAAACAATAACCGCATCACTAAGGCCAAGAACGCCTGCGTCCTCGGCAAAGCGTGGTTTTTGAATCATCATGCCGAAGACCGCCCGCAGGCGACGATCGAAGGTCGTCCGGTCAGTTACGCCGAGGCGGTCGAACGTGCTGCCGAGATTCTGCTCAACGCCGATTACCCGATCACTTATGGCCTATCGGACACGACCTGTGAAGCGCAGCGCGTGGCGGTCGCCATTACCGATTGGGTCGGTGGCACGGTCGATACGACGACTTCGGTTTGTCACGGGCCGAGTGGCATGGCGTTTCAAGGAGTCGGCGAAGTCACCTGCTCACTGGGCGAGATCAAGAACCGAGCCGACTGCCTAATCTTTTGGGGGGGCAATCCGGCGGAAAGTCATCCGCGGCATTTCACGAAGTACAGCTTGATGCCCAAAGGGGAGTTCGTGCCGAACGGCCGCAAAGACCGCTACGCCGTGTTGATCGACGTCCGTAAAACCAAAAGCGCGAAGGCGGCTGATTTGTTTTTACAGGTCAAGCCGAAATCCGACTTCGAACTGGCCTGGGCACTGCGCGCGTTATGCAAGGGGATCGACGTCGATCCGAGCGTCGAAGAAAAGACCGGCATCAAGCTTGAGGTGTTGCGCGACCTGATGGATCGCATGAAAGCGGCCAAGTTCGGCGTCATTTTGTTTGGCATGGGGCTGACGATGACTCGCGGCAAACACCTCAACAGCGAAGCAGTTTTGTCGCTCGCTCGCGACATGAATCGGCACACCCGTTGGACCGCCAAGCCGATGCGCGGTCACGGCAACGTCACCGGGGCGGACAATGTCGTGACGTGGTCGACCGGCTATCCGTTTGGAGTCAACTTGTCGCGCGGATACCCGCGATTCAATCCTGGTGAGTTCACGACCTCAGACACGCTGGCCCGCGGCGAAGCGGACGCGGCATTGATCATTGCTTCCGACCCGATGAGCAATTTCAGTCAGCCGGCTCGCGAACATTTGCAGCGGATCAAGTCGATTGTCCTCGATCCGAAGCTCTCCGAAACCGCGAAGATCGCGACCGTCGCCTTCACGACGTCGGTCTATGGCATTAACACGGCAGGCACGGTTTATCGCATGGACGATGTCCCGCTGACACTCCGCCCGGCGTTCCCGTCGCCGTTCCAAAGCGACTTTGAAATCCTGACCGCCATCGAACGTCGCATTCGCGAAAAACAACTCGCGTCGTAGCCACGTTCGCCAAGAAAGTGGTCTTCTGGCTCGCCGCATGCTCGTGCCTTGCCCCCACGCTCTTGGCGAGTGTGGCTTACGCGTCCACTGCCACGATCGGCAGCACATAGCCTTTTTCGTGGAACTGCGCAATCACACTTTCTTGATCAGTGTGCAACCCCAGCACCGCTCGCGTCTCTTCGCTGGGAGCCAAGCTGCGATACACGATCAGGTGCAAGTTTCCGACGCGCACGCGGTGTCCGGTCGCTTGCCATGGGGCGAGCTTGTGCCCGTCTTCCGTCACGGTCAAGGTCCGCCATTCCGCTGCCAACCGGCTGCGATCGGGATTCCAGTCAATCACAATCGGCGCATACAGCGACTCGTGCGACGCTGCTTGAGTCAACCGCAACGCTGGAGGTTCCGTCCGCATGTCGCGCTCGCACTCAAAGTTTCCGACTGTGCTCAGCGCCCGATCATCCGGTAGTCCGAGTGGATAACAACGCGCCACGACATCCCCGATCATCAGCCGCTGCTCACGCGTGTCGGTTGCCGACTTCGATCGCACGCCGCGACACAACGGCAAGCTGGAGGTCAGATCAATCCGTCGCCCTCCCGCACGCGATACCGAGTCGGCCAAAACCAAAAACTGATCCTTCCGAGACAAGCAGACTTGCCGGCAAATCATCGGCCCGTCCGGCAACTCGATTTGCAACTCGATGTAATCCATGTCGGTGTCAGAGACCCAGCAGGTGCATTTCCACGACTGCGACCAAGTGAGTTTCTTGTTATCTAGTGTCACTTTCAGACCCCAATCGCCGCTGATCACCGGAACGCCGAGCAGGCTGATATGCAACTGCACGTCCGAGCTGTCTGAGATCAAGACGACCGTGTTCGCGGTCGGCTGCCACCAATTTCGCAAGCAGGCCCAACCGGCCCAATCGGATTGCGTCGCAGGCAAATCAGTGTCAGTCACGATCAGCCGCTCTTCCGGCCCGGTGGCAAACGTTTCGCTGCGAAACTCTTTGGTCGAACCATGTTTCGCTACATGCCGCCGATATCGCAGCGATTCTGCCGCCAACGACAGCTCATCTAAGCTGGCCAACTCCGCTCCGCACGAAAGCAGCGAAACGGCTGCAGCCACCTCGCCCTTCCGCAGACTTTCCTCAACGAGGTCCGAAGTCAGCATGCGACCATCGCGGTCCAGCAACAGCACCGCTTTCGTCACTAGGTCTTCGAATCGAAATTTCGACTCCCCTTCCAGCAGCGGTTCGCCAACAATCGCTCCCACGTCAACCGATCGAATCAACGACGACAGCCAGTGAGCCAACTGCGGCAATAAACTCGCCGAGGGAGTCCCGTCACCGTCGGTCAGTTCAATCAATTCATTGCGCAGCGACTGTTGACCAAGCTGCCGGAATTCCGTCACGCCGTCGATCTCACAAAAGAGCTGACCCAACAGCCACGGCAACTCGCCCGTGACCATCAAACGCCGATCCGCAGTTAGCTCGCAGGTCAACGGTTCCGCCAGATAGGCCGACAACTCCAAGGCACGAGTCAGCACCAATCTCCAAATTGGAAACCCGACGGCCACATCGACTCGCGGACCATTCCACAGCCAATCCGCGAGCACCAACAACTCGGACTCAGTTCGCTCGTCGCACCAAGCTTCCACCACCGCGCCCGGTTGCTTCGTCGCCCAGCGACTCAACCCCTGCCAGTCTTGCTTGTCGATCAGCGACCAGACTTTTGTCGCTGGATGGGCGCGAGATTCACTCCACGGCCATTTCGTCGTCGAGCCTTCCATTCGCTTCTTGCGCCGTCGCCGATCCCCGCGAGCGGCATTCGCTTGCGACCACGCGCGCCAGAATTGAACGACCCCCGATTGGGCCGCGTTCTTCAGCACTGGATCGTTCCATGCGATCAGCGACACGAACACTTGGTCGCTGATTTTGTCCCAGTCTGACCGTTTGCCAAACCTGATCTCGCCGCCACTCATGAAGCACTCCTCGTCGTAGGGTAGGCGGCTCGCCTGCCCCTGACGGTGTGGGAAAAGGGGGCAGGCGAGCTGCCTACCCCACGTCAAGGGTCGCTCACAATAGCCAAGTGCTCCGTGGTTGCAATCAAGCGGACGGTTGTGGGCTGACTCCGTTTCCAAAACAATCGCAGTGACATGCACATTGCGTTGATTTCGGCTGGTGGAGCGGGGATGTTTTGTGGGTCGTGCATGCACGACAACACTTGGGCAAGGTCGTTGATGCGGCAGGGAGTCGAAGTCTCGCTCGTGCCGACCTACACGCCGTTGCGACTGGATGAAGCGGATGTCAGCGGTCGGCGGATTTTCTTCGGCGGGATCAACGTGTATTTGGCGTCGAAATGGCGCTGGTGGCGAGTCGTTCCCGGTTGGCTGCGGCGGATTCTGGATCGGCCGCGGTTGCTCGCGATGGCGGCTCGGCGAGCCGTCAATAACGACGCTGCCGGATTGGGACCGCTAACGCTCGATATGCTCGCAGGTGAAGTTGGTCCGATGCGTGAGCAGGTCGAAGAGCTTGCCGTATTTCTGGCTGAAACGCTGAAACCCGACATCGTGATCTTCAGCAATGCGTTGTTGGCAGGATCGGTGCGGCGGATCAAGGCTCATCTGGCTGTGCCGGTGTTGTGCGTGCTGCAAGGGGACGACATCTTTTGGGATTCACTGCCATCGGCTTATCGCGAGCAAGTGCTGATCGCGCTGCGCGATCGGGTTCGCGACTTTGACGGTTTCATCACGCACACCCAGTTTTACGCTAAGCAAATGTCCGAGGAGCTATCCGTGTCGCTCGACCGCTTTCATCAATTGCCGCTCGGAATTGATTTGACCGGGCACGACGGTGAGCCTCGGCCGGCGAATGTGCCGTTTACGATTGGCTATTTCGCTCGCATCTGCCCTGAAAAAGGTTTGCACCTAGCGATCGAAGCGTTTGCAAAGCTGCACGAGAGTCATCCACAAACGCGACTGAGAGTCGCCGGATATTTGGGCGAACGTGACCGAGCTTATTTTGCCGATATCCGAGCGCAAGCTGCTCGGCTGGGAAGTTCGGTTGAGTTCGTTGGCACAATCGAATCGCACGCGGATAAATCGGCGTTCTTGAAGTCGTTGGATGTGTTCAGCGTGCCAACGGTGTATCGCGAACCGAAGGGCCTTTCGATTTTGGAAGCGATGGCCAACGGTGTCGCAGTCGTGCAACCGGCTCACGGCGCCTTCCCGGAGTTGATTCGCGACGCGATCGACGGGTTGCTCTTCCCGCCGAGCAACATCGCGGCACTGGCAAATCGCTGGAAAGAATTGCTTTTGGATGATTCACAGCGAGTGCAGCTTGCGCGATCGGGGCAACAACGAGTCCGCGAAAATTTTTCGGCGGACACGATGGCGAGACGGACTCTCGATCTGATCACAGAAGTCGCGCAGCTTCAGAGGAAGCAATCCACTGTTGGCACGACACTCCAGAGCGCCAGGCCGTAGCTGAAATCGTGAGAATTCAGGGGGTTGGTCCGACGAAATCCCTCAATTCTCACGAATTCAGTTACGGCTGATGGCAGGCCCGCGCTATCTGGCTAACGCCTTCCGCCTCGCCGTCATAATCGAAAAAGTCTGCTTAAGTTTCGTGATCGCTAGAACCGAAAACAAAAGAGACCTCGCTGGCGCTTGGATTTGCGCGAGCGTTGCGTGAACCGGTACTAGCAACAACTTTTTACAAAGGAGTGCGTCCAATGGTTCTTCAACTGGTGTGGGAGAAGTGGTTCGGCAGCGGCCAGCGATCAAGACTTCGTCCGGGACAATTGCTCTCCGGCCAGCCCAGCGCGGCGGAAGTGGAGCGTTTTGAACCCCGCTGCTATCTAAGTATTTCCTCGGTCTTCAGTGGCGGGGCGTTGAGCATTTCGAGCAACGGTGCGGACGGCATCGCCGTGGCTGCGAATGTGGACGGCAACGTCACGCTCAACGGGTCCGCGTTGATGGTCGATGTTGGCGGTACGCCGACGGCGATCGCCGCCAGTTCCGTGACGACGTTGAGTGTTACGGGCGGTAGCCTCAAGAATGCTATCGACGTCAGCGGTGTCACAACAGCGGTGTTCACCGGACTGACAACAGTCAATGTCGATGGCGGCATGGGCAATGACAACATCACGGGGAGTGAGTTCGCCGACAACATTCTGGGCAGCGGTGGCAACGACCAGATAAAGGGCGGGGCGGGCAACGACACGCTCATCGGTGGTGGCGGCAACGACCGACTTGGCGGCGATGCGGGCAACGACGTGATCGATGGTGGATCCGGCAACGATTCCATGAGCGGTGGAGCGGATAACGACCAGATGACCGGCGGGATTGGAAACGACACGCAGGTTGGCGGAATCGGCAACGACACACTGAACGGCGGCGGTGGCAACGACACCGTTTCCGGCAACGACGGCAACGATAGCCTCGAAGGGGGCGGTGGAAATGATTCACTCAACGGCGGCAACGGCTCAGACGCCATCGGTGGTGGCGCGGGCCAAGACAAGTTGCAAGGTGGCTTTGATGATTCGACCGACACGCTGATTGGTGGCGTCGGACATGATCGGCTCGATGGCGGCGGTGGCAATGACAGCCTCGACGGCAGCGAAGGGAATGACGCGATCCGCGGCGGCACCGGAGACGACAACATTTCCGGCGGCAGCGGCAACGACAAAATCGACGCCGGTGATGGAAACGACACGGCGGACGGCGGTGATGGCGATGATTCTCTCGATGGCGGTTCCGGCAACGACGACCTGCAAGGCGACAACGGCCTCGACACATTGTTCGGCGGCGACGGCGACGACAGCTTGCACGGTGGTGCTGACGATGATCTCCTCGACGGCGGAACCGGCGGAGATAGTGTCGTCGGCGGCGATGGCACCGACAGTATTGCGGACGACATCCTCGACACTTCCGAACAGGATGGAAACAACCAGTAGTCGCCTTGGTTTGCGACTGCGGAGTTGACGATTCCAAATCCAGCGTTATTTGCAATGCTGGCGAGTCGCTCGTTCGACTCGCCGGCATTTCTTTCGACTGGCACGACACGAGTGATGTTGATCTGAACCAATCGCAGACGCGTCGGATTAGTGGGCGATCTCGACCGCCTTGGTTTCGCGGAGCACGGTGACTCGGATTTCGCCAGGGTAGGTCAGAGCTTGTTCAATGGCGGTGGCGATGTCGCGAGCCAACTTCGCCGCTTCACGATCGTTGACGCGGCCGGAATCAACGATGATTCGGACTTCGCGGCCGGCTTGCACCGCGAAGGCTTGGTCGACGCCGGGGAAGCCGCACGCGACTGCTTCCAGTTCTTCCAGTCGCTTGATGTAGCGGTCCAGGCTTTCGCGACGAGCCCCTGGCCGCGAGGCGGAGACGGCATCGGCTGATGCGACCAACACCGTGAAGATGTACTCCGGCCGAATGTCGTCGTGATGTCCGAATGCGGCGTGAACGACTTCAGCACCTTCACCGTAACGCTTGAGCAATTCCGCGCCGACGGCGGGATGGCCACCTTCCATTTCGTGATCGGCCGCCTTGCCGATGTCGTGCAGAAATCCACAGCGCCGCGCGATCGTGCCGTCCAAGCCGAACTGCTCGGCGATCAGCCCGGTCAGGTGCGAGACTTCGATCGAATGCCGCAGCACGTTCTGGCTGTAGCTGGTGCGGAAATGGAGTCGGCCCATCAGGTCAACCAGCTTCTCGTGCAGGCCTAGCACGCCCGCTTCCTGGCAGGCCTCGTGGCCGGTCTTGCGGACGAATGCATCCATTTCTTTGGTTGTTTCGGCGACGACCTCTTCGATGCGGCTGGGATGAATGCGGCCGTCTTCGATCAATTTGACGAGCGACTGCCGTGCGATCTCGCGACGAACTTTGTCGAATGCCGAGACGATCACGACTCCCGGCGTATCATCCACGATGACGTCGACGCCGGCCGCTTTTTCAAAGGCCCGAATGTTACGGCCTTCGCGACCGATGATGCGGCCTTTCATTTCGTCGTTCGGGATATCGACAGTGCTCACCGCCAACTCGCTTGTGTGAGCCGACGCACACCGCTGCACCGCCATGCCAATGATCTCGCGGGCTTTCACCTCGCACTGTTCCCGCAGTTCCGCTTCGTGCTTCAGAATCAGCGCACCAGTTTCGTTTTTCAGGTCGCGGCCGATCCGATCCAGTAACTGATTCTTCGCCGTTTCTTTATCCAGTCCGCTGATCTTGTAGAGCTGCTCCTGCTCATCGCGCAGCAACCGCTCCAGCTCTTTGTCGCGGGCGTCGAGCACCTTCAGCCGTTCCGCGACTTTGGTTTGACCGGCCTGCAACAGCCGCTCTTTCTTGCCCAGATCGGACAGTTGTTCCTTCAGCGATTGCTCGCGTTTGTCCAACTGCCGCTCGTTGTCACGCAGGCTATCGCGAGTCTTGTTGATCTCACGCTCTAATTCCTCGCGGCGCTTCAACACGATCTCTTTGGCGGCGATCTCTTCGGTACGGCGCAAGTTGTCCGCATCGCGCTGAGCCAGTTGAACGATCGCGTCGCGATCCTGATAGGCCGCGCCGCGCCGCATCTTTTCAAAGTACAAACCGATCGCGCCCCCCAGCAGCAGAGCGACCGAACCGCAAATCACATATTCCATGGCTTCGAGTGCCTTAATCTAGGCTCGAACCACGGACTCACACAGCGATGAAGCAGCTCAACGATCATTACCCGGCCAACCACGCAGCGATTCGCCACGGTCGGGCGGTTCGGACGGAGGCTGTTGACTCGCCACGCCGTTGTGAGCGGGAAGTCGCGCCGGGACCAGTTGTCCCAGCCACAACGATTCGCCGTGCGGTCGCGTTGGCAGCCCAGCCGGAAACCAAACTTGGCCGATGGCTTCACCCAAGGCGCGAGCAAGCTTCGGCAAGACGAGACGTCCCAGCCCGAAAACTCCCAGCACACTCGCGAGCATAATCAGCAATGCCTGGCCGACAGTGAAATTCACAATCACACCTTGCCGTCAGTCGTTGAAGAAACCTGCCCCACCGGCTTGATGAGCCAGCAGTTCAATCAGTGTAAAAACGCCCGCCGCCGACCAACGTCGCCGGATAAGGCTGAGTCATGGTATCAAAGGCCAATTGCTGGTCAATCAATCCATAGTGTTGCGCAAACTGTAGTCCAACCCCTTGTGGGTCGGTCGATTCGATGTTCGTGCTGAAATACCGACGTATCCGAATCGACTGCCCCACAACTGCACAAGGTGTCGGACTATAGTTTTCGCCATCATTTATCCGTCGCGCGGTGCGGTTCAAACCTTGTGCGACGGGAATTTTCCGCCAAGCGGCCGATTTCGCGAACTTCATGGAACAGGACTTCTTGAGCGCGATGTGGCGGATTCTTGCCGGGTTTGACACGCGAGTAGCTACCGTCGGGGTTCAGCTTCAACGCCTTGAAGTTGTCGTCGAAATAGGTTTCCAGGATCGCCACGAGCCTCGACCGGCAGGCTTTGTCCTCGACCGGCACAAGCAATTCGACGCGACGATCGAGATTGCGGGGCATCCAGTCGGCCGACGAAATGAAGACCCGCTCGTCGCCACCGTGATAGAAATAGAAAATCCGAGCGTGCTCTAAAAAGCGATCGACGATGCTGGCGACCGTAATGTTTTCGCTCATCCCTTTGACTCCCGGCCGCAGACAGCAGGTGCCACGAATGTTGAGTTTGATCTTCACTCCGGCCTGCGACGCGGCGTACAGCGCGTCGATGATTGTCGGGTCTACAAGCGCATTGAACTTGGCGACGATTGCCGCTTTTTGCCCTTGAGCCTTGCGGTCCGCTTCAGCCGCGATCATCTCCAGCAACTTTGGTCGCAAGCCCAGTGGAGCGATTTCGATCTTGCGAAACTTCTGCGGCTGAGAATAACCGGTGATCGCGCTGAAGAAGCTGGTCGCATCCGCCCCTAGTTCGTCGTTGCTTGTGAAAAAACTGATGTCGCTATAAATCCGCGCCGTGGTTTCGTTGTAGTTGCCCGTTCCGAAATGTACGTACCGCACGATCCCTTGCGGTTCGCGGCGGACGATCACCAAACATTTGGCGTGCGTCTTCAATCCTTTAACGCCGTAAAACACTTGCGCGCCGGCCAGTTCGAGACTCTTGGCCCATTCGATGTTTCGCTCCTCGTCGAACCGCGCCTTCAACTCCACGATGGCCGTGACGTATTTTCCTTTCTCGGCGGCTCGCTGCAACGCAGCGATCACCGGACTGTTACGGCTCGTGCGATACAAAACTTGTTTGATCGCCAGCACGTCAGGATCGTCGGCCGCTTCTTCGAGCAGTCGCAGCACCGGCTCAAAACTTTCATATGGATGACACAGCAACAAGTCCTGCCGCTGCAACACTTGAAACATGCTCGTCCCCAAATCGACGGCGGGAGACGGTTGCGGCGGCCAAGCCTCATACCGCAATTGATCGAAGCCCGACCGCTCACAGATCGACATCAGCGCCGACAGGTCGAGCGGTCCCGGCATCACATACATTCCATCGTCGGCAACTTGCAGTCCGTGTTGCAGGAACTCCAGCAGCGGCGTCGAGGCTCGATCCAAAACCTCTAGTCGCACGCAAGCTGCGGTTCGCCGAGCATCCAGCACTTCCTCCATCTCGGCCAACAAATCGAAGGCCAAGTCTTCCCGAATGCTCAAATCGGCGTTGCGCGTGATCCGAAACGGCACGCACTCGCAAATGGTTTCGCCCGGAAAAAACTTCTGGATGTGCGCGGTGACAGCATCTTCGACCAACAGAAACTCAAATCCCGCGTCGCTCGACAGCTTGATGAGCCGCTGCGTCAGGCGGCCAAACGGAATGATCGCGAACCGCGACCGCTGTTCCGCATCACCGACCGCCGGTTCAATCCGCACGCATAGATTCAACGAACGGTTGACGAGAAGTGGAAAATCCGCTGTCGAAGCGACCGCCATTGGAGTCAAAACGCTCAGAAGTTCGCCGTCGATCAACGACTCAATCTGTTTCGCCTGCCGCGACGTGAGCCCTTCCAGCCGACATCGGAGAATCCCAGCCTCCGCCAACTTCGGCTCCAGGTCCTCCAAAAAACAGCGATACTGTTCGATGACCATGTCGTGCGCGCGGCAGCCAATCGCCGTCAGTTGCTGCTCTGGCGTTAAACCCGACGGATCGGGCGACGCGATTCCTTGAGCCAGCAGCATCTGCAAACTGCCGACTCGCACCATAAAGAACTCGTCTAAATTGGAAGCGGTAATCGCTAGAAACTTCAGCCGCTCCAATAGCGGCACGCCTGCATTACACGCCTCATTGAGTACCCGCTGATTGAAATTCAGCCAACTCAATTCCCGATTCAAATATCGCACCGAACTCTCAGTCATCGTGACAAAACTCTCGATCTCAAAACCTGGAAGCCGCTGTCAGTTTCGGCAGTCTAACGCCGACGTTCGACAACGGCAGAGATGCGACAATAGAAATCGTGCCCCACATTTCGACGAGACAGGTAGGATGTGGATCAATCACCACTGGGAAACGACAATGACTCAAGACCATTTGAAATCACCAATGACCGATCCCACGCCAGTCTTTGAGCACTTTCGTGGTTGTTACTCGACCGAATTGCTGACTGCTGCGGTTGTCGAGTTTGATTTGTTTCGCCGCTTGAGCGACCGGTCGAAGTCGTTCGATGAACTGCGATCCGAGATCGGATTACAGCGACGATCGGCCGTTGTATTGTTGACGGCATTACGGGCGATGGGCTTGTTGGCGACCGACGAAGTTGGCCGATTCACGCTCACCCCACAGTCCCGCGAACATCTGTTGCCTGGGGCAGAGTTCGATGTCTCCGGCTACATTAGCTTGGCGGGCGAAAGTCCTGCCGTGCGCGAGATGATCTCGCGTTTGAAAACGAATCGACCGGCCGGGGCGGAACCGATCGCACCGACGGGCGAACAGCCGGATGGGACGGCGTTCATCTTTCGCGAGGGGTCGGTCTCGGCGATGGATGTCGAAGCATCAGCGCGGTTCTTGACGATGTCTCTCGCCGGACGGGCGAAGAACGTCGCGCCGGTCTTGGCCGAACGAGTGCCACTCGATGCCGCGCGGACGCTGCTCGATGTCGGCGGCGGGTCCGGGATCTATTCGATTGCTTGGCTCAGACGACATCCGCAGCTCAAGGCCATTGTTTGGGATCGGCCGGAGGTGCTGAAGGTCGCTCGCGAAATGGCCGAGCAATACGGTGTGGCTGATCGGCTGGAATGCATTCCCGGCGACATGTTTCTTGATCCGGTTCCGACCGCCGATGTGATCTTGTTGTCGAACATCTTGCACGATTGGGACGAACCGGACTGTGCGGTCCTTGTGAATCGCTGCGCCGCCGCGCTTCCAAACAACGGCCGATTGTTGATTCACGACGTGTTGCTGAACGACGATCACAGTGGTCCGCTACCAATTGCTTTGTATTCCGCAGCGCTGTTCACGCTCACGGAAGGCCGAGCTTATTCCGCTCGCGAGTTTCAATCGTGGTTGACCGCGGCGGGCCTTCAACTCGAAACGATTGTCAACACGCTGGTTCATTGCGCTGTCGTGGGTGGCAGTAAGTAAAAGACTGGAGAGGCGGCGAGCATTCGCCGAGTTCAACGTGATGTTGTATGTCATTGGAATTCTGGCGGTCGCATTCTCGGCGGTGACGGGGGCTTTGGCAGCGGAAGGTCGCCGCATGGATCTATTTGGCGTGCTCGTGCTGGCGTTGGTCACATCGCTGGGAGGCGGAACGCTGCGGGACTTGGTGTTAGATTTGCCAGTCTTCTGGACCACTGATGACGCATTTCTGACAACCGCGTTGGCCGTTGGAGTGCTCACGTTTCTCGCCGTGCGATTTTGGCATCCGCCGCGTCTGGCCTTGCTGATTGCAGACGCGATCGGTTTGTCATTTGTCGCGGTGTTGGGAACGGAAAAAGCACTCGCACATCAAGCCACGGCAGCCACCGCGATCGTATTGGGGGTCGTCACTGGCGTCGCCGGCGGCATCTTGCGAGATGTGTTGTGCGGCGAAGTCCCGTTGGTGTTTCGCCGAGAAATCTATCTGTACGCCACAGCGGCTTTTGGCGGGTGCTTGGTGTTCGTCCTGATGCAACACGCAGACATCGACCGCCAAACTTGCCTCATCGTGGCGGCCAGCGTCATCCTGGTTTTGCGACTCGCCGGGCTGCGTTGGAAGCTGGCTCTTCCGGAATACCGCAGCCGCAGTGATCAGCGGCAGGATAGCTGAGCGTCTCATCGGTTTGGTTCTGATAACACGGGATTGAAACACATCGTTGCCGGTGTCCGGTGCTGCCGCTAAAAACCACTTCGATTCGATCCTCAACCCTTAGAACCGACTTGAATTGACATCATGACCGAAGCCGATATTCGTTCTCGACTGAGCCAACTCCGCGATCCCGCGTTGAGTTTGACGTTTGATCAAATGGGTTTGATCCGCGCCGTTCAAGTGACTTCAGATACCGTGCGCGTCGAAGTGCAACTGCCGACGCCAGCGTATCCGGGCCGGGAACGAATCGGTGACTTGATCTGTTCGGCATTGGCTGGTCAAACCGGTGGTCGAAAAGTTGACGTGACTTATTCGTCGCAAGTCCTCGGCAAGGAAACGGGTGGGAAGATCGGGCTACGAGTCAAGAATGTGGTCGCAGTCGGTAGCGGCAAAGGTGGTGTCGGCAAGAGCACGACGGCCGCCTCGCTGGCGTATGGCTTGAAACATTTCGGAGCGAAGGTCGGCTTGATGGACGCCGACGTTTACGGGCCGAGCATTCCGCATCTGACTGGAGTGCGCGGGACGCCGGTCATCAAAGAGATTGAATTGCCGAATGGCGGGAAGATTCAGCGGTTGGAACCGATTGATGCTGATGGCATGAAAGTGTTGTCGATCGGATTTCTGATCCGCGAAAACCAAGCCGTGATTTGGCGCGGACCGATGTTGCACAAGCTGCTGACTCAGTTCTTGCAAGAAACCGATTGGGGCGAGCTCGATTACCTGATCATCGACCTGCCGCCAGGAACCGGTGACGTGTCGCTGACGCTCTCCCAACTGCTAGGCCTGGCTGGAGCGGTGATCGTCTGCACGCCACAAAAGGTCGCGCTGCTCGACGCCGTCAAAGCGATCAGCATGTTCGATCAAGTCAAAATCCCGGTGCTGGGGATCGTCGAAAACATGTCCGGAGAAATCTTCGGCCGAGGCGG
>JANMIF010000469.1:0-40441 GCA_031375695.1 Planctomyces sp. | reverse complement strand
GCTTTGGGCAATCTGTAGGTCTGGCCCTTGTGGCCAGCATGATTCGATAATCACCGGGAAAACACGGCTTTAGCCCAGCATCCCGGTCACAAGGGGCGGAGCTACATATTCCGCAGATTGAAAAATTAGCCCGCCGTGGTCAGACAAATCGACGAACAAGCTCTTGAAACTGTACGAAGGCGAAACGCTCAAGAACGCCGACATCGAAGCCAAGGTCGCCCGCATCGACCGCCGATTCGTGCTGCTTGAAAAAGTAGGACGCCCAATGGCGGCTCAACCTCGGTGAAAATCTCAAGAGTCTGAAAAAGCTGGAGTAATCCTACTGGCGGAGAATCATCCGGGCGATGGCAGACGCAAAATGCGGCAAGTTTCCTCGTAGCTCGATTCCAGCTCCAAGGGGATCGCGAAATCGTTGGCGAGCCAAAGCGGTAATGTCGGCAAGGGGGTTCCCAATTCCAGCGGATGAAACCACGCATCCAAGACCCAGCGGCCATTCGGATGTGCGGATCGGCAGGCCACGGCGAAGATCGTGGGAGGCTCGACCCCAAACGCCGGGTCCGTTTGGTCGGTCAGTTCCAGAAGGTCGTGGTACAGGTTGAAGTGTCGCGTCGTAACCAAATCAACGATGACAACGCAGACTTGCTCTCGAAGCAGCGCGGCGCACTTGGCCACAAAGGCCCGGCGATGATCGGGGCGGTCCTTGTTGGCCGGGCTGACGATCTCGATGGCGGCCACCAACCGGCGGCCGCGCGCGGAGTCGTACACTCGGACTTCGTATTCATCTTGAAAGAGTTGCGACTCCGAGTCGCAGTTCATCCGTGTGGGTCTCCGATCCTTGCCTTGATCTTTCTGGCGAAACGCGAACTGCAAGCACACGGATTTGAAGCCCACACGGATGAACCGCAACTCCTTCACACCAAAGAAATAGTTGCACTTGGAATTGGAAAATCTTCTCGCGAAAACAAGGTTCTCAACGTTTGTCGCGTCCCACCACAAGTCATCTCGCCGTCTTTCGCGGGGTGTCATATAGTTCGGCGTTCGCAGTATCGCGTTGAGGCCGCTTCGGAAACCATGTGTCGGTGGGACTGCGGACCAAGGTCACGGAGGACGGTGCCATGAATCAGTATCTTTCGAACATCTCTGGCAGCCGACTGGCGATGTTCTTGCTGGGAACCACGCTGGCACTCGGTTTCACCTTTTCCGCTCACATGCTCTCGTCCGCAATCGTGCGGTTGAAGCACGACAACACGATCAAGGTGAAAGGGACCGCCGAGAAAACCATTATGTCGGACTCCGCAAGGTGGAGTGTTTCGTACTCGGTTCGCGCGGCCAATCTGAAGGACGGCTACGCCGAATTGGAGAAGAGCCGTGAGATCGTCAAGCAATACTTGGCGGACGCCAAAGTCCCGGAAGAGGAATGCACGTACGTCGCGATTTCGTCGAACGCACAATTCAAGAAAGATGAGAACGGCTTCGCCACGAATGAAATCGACCTCTACGTTCTCAGCCAGTCGGTCCAAGTGAAATCCAAAGACGTGAAGCGCATCGACACGCTTTCGGACAGCATCACCGAACTCATCAAGAGCGGTGTCGATCTACACAGTCACGCTCCGGCGTTTCTGTATTCCGGACTGGAGCAACTCAAGCTCGAACTGCTCGGAGCGGCCACGCAGAACGCGTATGACCGCGCGAAGACGCTTGCCGAAAATAGTCACGGCAAGGTCGGTGGCCTGAGCTCCGCTTCGCAAGGCGTTTTCCAAATCACGCCGGTCGACTCCACCGACGTCTCCGATGGCGGTGAGTACGACACCTCCACCATCGACAAGAAAGTCAAAGCCGTTGTGACGCTGGAATTCAGTATCGAGAAATAACGCCGCCCCACGCCCCCTCCGTGTCGCGTCCCACGATGACTTCGCGTTTCATTTTTTACCCCCGATTTTTTGCGAGCGCTCGGCGTCAAAATCCTTCGTGTTCGTTCCGTCAAGCGGCGTTCACTCCGTCTTTTTCGCACCGGGCGTTTTCAGCAGCAGGTTGTCGATGACATTTGTCAGTTCGGAAGGCGGAACATCGCGGTCGCGGAGCACGCCTTCGTGATCCAGAACGTAATAACCCGTCGACAGACTCTGAATGCTGATCCGCCATAAGGAAAGAATTTTCCCCTCGTCGCCGTCCAGCCAGTTGCGCCAAACGATTGGTGCCTTCGACATGAGCGTTCGGAAATCGTTCGGATCATCGCAGTTCACCCCCACCAGGACGAACGGCTGATCTTTGTATTTCTCCAACAGTTGCTGCTTGACCTGGTACATCGTCGCATCTTCTAGAACGGCGTTGGCCCAGAAATCCAGCACCACAATTCGGCCGCGGAAGTCGCTCAGTTTGAATTCCTTGCCTTCGTGATCGCGTCCTACGATGTCCGGCGGGCGGCAACCTTTCGAAAGGTTTTGAGCCTGAAATAATTCCGCCTCGCACATCGCCCCCAACGAGACTCCGTTGTAATCGAACGATCCATAATCTCGCTTCAATTGCTCCAGGCTGGCAATCGCCTCGTCGGACGATTTGTCCACGCTGGCTGCTCGCAAGGAGCTAGCCCACGCAAACTGCGCCCAACTTTGAACCTTCAAGTTCTTGCTGTTGTCTTTCAGGCGTTTCAGAACCGCTTGTGCGGACGAAAGCCGCGAGAGCCGCAGCATGTACAACGAATGGATCACTCGTTCGTCATCACGGTACGCTGAATCGAAGAGGCGATCCGTGGCCGAACGAAACATCTCATCGCAACGAGCCGGGCACGAACCGGCCACCATGCGGCACATCACACTCCAAGCCGGCAAGCCAACATGCCCTTGACGATAACGATCCGCGAGTTGATTCACTTTGGGCAACAGTTCGATCGCCGGATGACGCTGTTCCATGACCGCCAGCAACTCGGCGCGAGTTTTCGATTTCAGTCCGTCGCGTTTCAGGGCTTCCCACTTGTGAAGGTATTCCCCCCAAAGTTGGCCGAGTTCCTCGAACGGCCCGGTGATTTCTGACAGCGCCACGGCTTGTGGATTGATCCGTCTTTCCAGTTCGCGCAGATGCCGCACGTCGACCGCGAAGCCGTGCTTCCCGTCCTTCGTGCCCCAGGTGTTGATGCCGATCACTTCGCCGAACTTGTCCAACAACGGGCCGCCGCTGCTGCCGGGGCTGATCGCCGCATCGGTTTGCAGCCACATGTAGTGGTCCGGTGCTTCGATTCCCGCGCGGAACTGTGGCGGCAACTCATCCGTCCGATGCTTCCCACTCAGAATCCCCTTCGTGATCACGAAATTCAGTCCTTGCGGATAACCGACGGCCATCACGTCGTCGGCCTCCTCGCGATCCAAACCTTGTCTGAGCGGCAGCACATTGGCGAACTTGTCCATTTCGTCCAATTCCAAAATGGCCAGATCACCTTCCTGATCCCAAGCTCGCAAGCCCTTGACCGTCACGGGTTTTCCTCCCTGCTTGTAGGTCGCGGTGATTTTCGAGGCGCGTTCGATCACATGGAAGTTGGTCGCCACCAAGCCCGACTTGTGAAATAAAAATCCGGTCCCCTGCCCCAGCGGTTCGCCACGCGCGGTGAACGCCTCCAATCGCAAGATGCCATGTTCCACCTGCTTGATCATTTCCGAACGCTCGATCGGCGTCTTGGCTTTCGCCACCTCGATCGGCTTCGGTTCGGTAAGCGGCTTCGATTTCGATTTGGATTTCGATTTCTGCTTCAGTTTTGGTTCGCTCTGCGCAACGGCGTCCGCTGGTTGTTTGGCCGAAGGCCGAGTCATCGAATAAGCCAACCAGCCAATCAGCGGCAACAAAACAATCGCGGCGATGATCGCCAACTGTTTTCCCGTGACAGCGGCAGGGGGACGCTTGGCGGATGAACGCGACACGGTCTTGTTCTTAACCGGAGTGACCGCCGCCTGCTGAAATGAGGCGGCCAATCCCGCGAGATCGTCGATCGCTTCTGGGACAGCCGCCTCCGGCGCGGGGGGCGGTTCTTCGACTGGCGGTTCGGAGTCCGGCTCATTGAACGAGGCGAACAACGAGGTCAGATCGGCCGTCGGCGCATCGGGTGACGGTGGAGCGGCCTTTGCAACGGGGGGCGCAATCGGGACGGCGACCGCCATCGGACTCGCTGACCGTGATCCTTTTTTGATGGCCGTGAGTTCTTTCACCAGTTGCTCGGCCGACGCCAATCGCTGATTCGGATCCTTCGCCATCAACGATCGGAAGAGTTGAATCACCCCGTCCGGCAAGTCCGCACGGATCGTTTTCAAGTCGGGAATCGGTTCGAACGAGTGCCCTTTCATTTTCGCCAACAGCGACTTGTGTTTGGCGTCGGCATACGGAGCCTGGCCGGTCAGTAAAAAGAACAACGTGCAGCCCAGCGCGTACAAGTCGGCGCGCGGATCGACCGCATGTGAATCTTCCCATTGTTCCGGTGCCATGTAATCCGGCGATCCGAGCATCTGCCCCGATTCGGTCAGCGTCGCCAGTTCTGGCCCGCTCGGCGCGCCCCCCTGCAAGAAGGCCACGCCCAAGTTGAGCACTTTGACTTTGCCCTGCTTGGTCAAAATCAGATGGTCCGGATTGATATCGCGATGCACCAGTCCATGTTCATGAACATGCTGCAATCCGGTCGCCGCCTGGCGAATGAGTTCGCACGCATCCGCGACCGTTCGCACTCCCTTTTCGTCGACCAACCGCGACAGTTTGAATCCCTCGAAATACTCCAACACCAAATAGCGCAACCCCTGCCATTCGCCAGCATCCAGCGCGCGGACGATGTGCGGATGATCCAGGTTGCTGACCGCCTGAATCTCTCGTTCAAACCGCTCGACAACCTGCCGGTCCTGAGTCAGTTGTCTGGGCAGAACTTTGAAGATGACGTCTTTGTTGAGCTTGATGTGCTGTGCGCGCCAGGTCGTTCCGCCCTTCCCGTCTCCCAACTTTTCCACGATGCGGTAGGCCATCACCGTAGAGCCAACCTCCAGAATCTGGGGTTGTGGCGCGTGACCCGACTTGCCGGTCGCCTGATCCACCGCCGTTGGTCGCTTGGGCTGAGTCGTTGCGGCCGTCTCGGATTTCGGCAGCGACTTCACGGAGACGGATGTTTCACCCGTATCGGAACCGTCGTCGGCACGAACCTCGGCGAGCAACGGCAGCAACTTTTCCTTCAGCGCCGGAAAGCGCGCGGCATAGCCTCCCGCAGCCGGCGAGTCGCCCCACTGACGCCGCAACTGAAACTCGCTGACGATCAGTTGCAACAATTCCGTGTCGTCCAGCGACACTTGCGGATGTTGCTTCAGCAGCGCCTCGACAAGAATCCGCTCTCCCCGCTGCCACCCCTCGCGCATAGCAGCGCAAAGCACATCGACCCCGACCGCATCGCTGGCACCCAATGAATTCGCCATCGTCCACCTCCAGCACTCTCTGACCGACCACGGCTTTAGAATGGATTCATGCGGTGAATTCAAGCATCTCCACTGGGGAATGTGGATTATGCGAAGAGTTCTCGCACCACGTTCCCTGCCACATCGGTCAGGCGGAAATCGCGGCCGGCGTGGCGATAGGTCAGGCGTTCGTGATCCAGGCCGAGCAAGTGCAGGATCGTGGCGTGAAAGTCGTGGATGTGGACTTCGTTCGAGGCGACCGTGCAGCCGTAGTCGTCGCTCTCGCCATAGCTAAAGCCACTTTTCACGCCGCCACCGGCCATCCACGATGAAAAAACTTCGGCGTGATGCTCGCGACCCTTCGCGTCCTTGCCGGTGTTGAAGGGAGTGCGACCGAACTCGGTCGTCCACACGACGAGCGTGTCGTCCAACATGCCGCGCGACTTCAGATCTTTCAGCAATCCGGCGATCGGCTGGTCCACGTTCTTGGCCAGCGGCCCGTGAGTCACCATGTCACCATGAGCGTCCCAGTTATTCGAGGCGCCGGTGTCGATCAGCTCGATGAACCGCACGCCTCGCTCGGCCAGACGGCGCGCCATCAGGCACTGCCACGCGAAACCCTTCGTGCTGCCGCGCGGCAGGCCGTAGAGCTGCAACGTCGCGTCGGTTTCCTTCGTCAGATCGAACGCCTCGGGCGCGGCCGATTGCATGCCGAACGCCGTCTCGAAGGACTTGATGCGCGCGGTGAGATTCGCGTCCCCCTCGCGGTTCGCGAGATGCCGCCGGTTGAACGCCTGAGTCAGACCAAGCTCCAGTTCCTGCAACGCGCCGGCCGGCTGGCGTCGTTGGATGTTGGCAATCGGTTCAGCACCGGGCGCGACCGGCGTCCCTTGATGACAGCCCGGCAGGAAGTCCGAAGCCCAGACCTGCCCGCCGGCATACGGGGTCAGCGGAGCCAGCACGATGAACGACGGAAGATTCTGGTTGATGGTCCCCAACCCATGACTGACCCACGACCCGATGCTCGGCCGCGCGAACGTCACCGAGCCGGTGTGAATCCCCAGCGTCGCCTGGAAGTGATCGGCATGGTCGTTGCGCATCGAGCGGATCAGGCAGAGGTCGTCGGCACACTCGGCGATGTGTGGAAAGAGGTTACTGATCCACAGGCCGGAATCGCCGCGTTGTTTGAACTCCCACTGCGGCCGCTTGAAGTATTTCTCGACGACTCGATTATTGGGAGCGAATGCCTCCAGCATTTTCGCAGGGACTTGATACGGCTTGTTGTGATCGGCGACGAGCTTTGGCTTGTAATCGAACGAGTCGACGTGCGAAGCACCGCCGCTCATGTTCATGAAGATGATCCGCTTGGCACGCGGTGTGAAGTGCGGCGGCTTCGGCGCGAGCGGATCTACGTCGGCCGGCTTGCTGTCCGCTGCGAGCAACTCGGAAATGATTCCCGGCAATAGCAGTGACCCGCTGACGAGTGACTGAACCACGGAGCGGCGAGAACACGAGCAACGGTTTGTATTATCAGTCTTCATGGAGACAAACTTTCGGGAACGGTCAGGTGCCTGACCCCGGCATTACTAATCCACAAACACGAATTCATTGCTGCTCATCAGGACGCGAGCCAGTGCGGACCAGGCCTTGAGTTCCATCTGGTCGGGCGGTGTTTTCAGTTCCGCGAGCTGGCTGCGGTATTGCTTTAGGAATTCGGCGCATTCCTGCTGCTCGTCGGATGAAGGCGCGCGGTTCCAAGCGATCTGGTACGCGGCGGCGATTCGCGATTGCTCGTCGAGCGTCGCCCCGATCGCGCGCGAGGCGAGCTTCGATGACTCCGCATGGGCGAGCGGATCGTTCATGACGAACAACGCTTGCAGCGGCGTCGTGCTGGGCAGTCGCACGCCGGTGCTGGAACTCGGATCGGCTCCGTCGAAGAGGGCCAGATACGGATGTTTCTTCAGGCGCTGTTGCATCAGATAGATGCTGCGGCGACGGGTCTCATACACAGCAACAAACGGATTGTGTTGCGTCCAACCCCAAGTGTGCTGCGGCGGAAACGGGTGCGTCCCCGCCGGTGACTCGTCCAGGTCGCCGCCAACAAAGAGCAACGTGTCGCGAATGGATTCGGCATCCAGACGGTAGCGGTTAAACTTCCAGAATAGGTTGTTGCTCGGATCGAGTTGTGAGTTCTTGGCCATCGCGGAGCCGTGTTCCAAGCCGCTGGAGAGCTGCCACGACTGCGACAACAGAATCAGCTTGTGCATCGCCTTCACCGACCAGCCGCTTTCCACGAAGCGGGTCGCGAGGAAGTCGAGCAGTTCGGGATGCGTCGGTGCCTGACCGCGTGCGCCGAAATCGTTCGATGTCTGCACGATGCCTCGACCAAAGTGGAACTGCCAGATGCGATTCACCATCACGCGCGCGGTGAGCGGATTCTTTGGGTCCGAAACCCACTCGGCCAGTTGCAGCCGACCGCTGGTGGCGGAGTCCTTCGGCAATTCATTCCCACCGAGGATCGCCGGGAAGTGGCGGGGCACTTCATCGCCGAGTCGTTTGGGATCACCACGCAACTGCATTTTGGTGTTGGCGGGGTTTCCGTCGGCAACAGCGTAGGCGTCTTTGATGGCCGGTGCTTCCGCGACGATGGCGGTTCGTTTGTTGCGAGCCTCGGCCAGAGTCTTCGCCGCAGTATCGACGGCCGCCTTCTTGTCGGGACCGTCGGGCAACTTCTTCGCTTCGGTGTCTGCAACTTCTAGCGTCTTGATCTCGGCGTCGACCGCCGCGAGCTTCTCACGATGCGGTGCCAACAGCGAGTCGATCTCCGCCTGAGTCATCAGCGGCACGAAGTCTGCTGGTTTCTTATCGGCCTCGGCGCCGGGGAAGGGGTATCGAGTGCTTTCGAAGATGCCGTACAGCCCGTAGTAGTCGCTCATCGTGAAAGGGTCGAACTTGTGATCGTGGCACCGAGCACACGAGATGCTCGATCCCAGGAACGCTCGTCCCAGGTTGTCGATCGTGTCTTCCAGCGTGAGATGATGCTCTCCCAGACGGCTGCCGCCGAAACGACGCGCGATGGCGAGATATCCGGTCGCGGTGATCCGATCGAACCGCTCGGCATCCGTTCCGCCGGGGAGCAAGTCGCCGGCGATTTGTTCGCGCAGAAATTGGTCATACGCCATGTCCTTGTTGAACGCGCGAATCACCCAGTCGCGATACCGGTGAGCTTGCGGCACCGGATAATCCGACGCATTACCGCAGGTGTCGGCGTAGCGCACCACGTCGAGCCAGTGACGTCCCCACCGCTCGCCATAGCGGGGCGAATCGAGCAGACGATCGACAAACTTCTCGAACGCCTGCGGCGACGTGTCCGCCAGGGATGCCTCCATTTCGGCCGGCGTTGGCGGCAGACCAGTGAGGTCGAACGTCACTCGCCGTAATAACGTCCGCGCATCGGCAGTGGGAGCCGGAGTCGCTCCCACTTCTTCCATCCGTGCCAAGATGAAATGATCGACGGCATTGCGAGGCCAGTTAGGATCTCGCACCTTGGGAACCGCCGGATCTTTGACCGGCTGAAACGACCAGAACTTACGTCCTTCTTCGAGGCTCATCCCGTACTTGGGCCGTGTGTTCAGTTCCCCGACCTGACCAACAGTCGCCTTACTTGGATCGACGGCTCCGGCCTTCACCCACGCTTCCAAGTCCGCGATTTGCGTGTCGGTCAGTTTCTGTTTCGGCGGCATCCTTAGGTCTTTGTCCGTTTGCCGCACAGCGAGAATGAGCAGGCTCTTCTCCGGATCGCCGGGGACGACCACCGCACCGGAGTCTCCCCCGCGCATCCAACCATCACGAGAGTCCAGCAGCAAACCACCCTGTCGCTTCTTGCTGGCGCTGCTGTGACATTCGGAGCAGTGCGTCACCAGAATCGGCCGGATCTTCTGTTCAAAGAACTCGACCGCCTCGGACGGAGGCTCGGCCGCCCGAATCACATACGTTCGGCTGGCGAGAAAAAGGCACAACAACCCCGCGACCAGCAGTCTCACGTTGATCAACGAGTTCATGAGCAACAGACGAACGAATCGCATCGGAAAGTGACCTCTGCAAAGTTGAACGACACGACAGCGCATCATAGCACATGGGCTTGGTGGACGCTTACGGCTGTGTCGAACTTCGCTTGGGATGTCAGCTCGCCACTCAGCGTGCAATCGTGAAAGTCTTGGATCGACCAATTGTCCCTCGGAGTCGATCTCGTGGACGTCACGAACCGCATAAAAATCACGCGACGCCAAGCCGGAGTGTGTGCCGTTCGACTCGCTCGCGATACGACTCGCCCAATTGAATCATCAACTCCAGCGCCAATAAATCGGCGCGAGCCAAGATGTGTCTCACGCTCCGATTGCCGAGACCCCGTACCAGGGACTCGACCGCTTCCAAATGCAATGACAGTGCCCCACGCGGGCCGCAACCGGCAGATGCAAGTAAGTTCGCCAACTTCGCGATCTCATGGCTCAGATTGCCCGATCCCATAATCACGTAAGTCCGCAGCAACTCGTGGTAATAGCTGCTGATTTCCTGTGGCGCATGTGGCTCGCGCGCCGCCGATTCCGACCCAAAGCAATCAATCATCGCCTGCCGAGTCGCATTTGCCGGCAGTTCCGAAGAACTTCGTTCGTCCAAATCACCAATGATTCGCCGCTGCTGATTCAACAAGTCTTCGGCTTCACCACGCTCGCGAGCCACCCGTTTGGTTTGATCAATCGCCAGCCGCCGACTTTCGCGAATCAAATCGGTCCGAGCCAAGGCCCGTTTCAAAATCGACACGACGGCCGGCGAATTCCACATCCGGGCGGATTGCAACATCTCGCACTCGTCCGCTTGCAGTTCCAACCAAGCCATGTCGGTCACTTGAGCCGCCAGCACCACAATTGGATCGGCACAACCGCTTGACCGAATCCCGCGCACTAGCCCCGCGATCTCCGGCCAATCCGAAGGTTTTTCGACAGCAATCAAGATCCCGTCGAACGGCTCATCACGAAGCAAAGTCAACGCTTCCGTCGAACTTCTGGCCCAACGAAATAACGGCTCAACGCCCCCTTCGGCATCAAGCAACAACGTCAAGTTGATCCACGAAGGCTCGCAAGAACTAACACACAACAGCCGCAGCCGGGGCGGCAACAGCCCCCTGCTCGATTCGTTGCAAACGTCCAATAAATTGTCATTCCGAAGCATGATCGACATCCTTGTCATCAGTCAGCGATATACGTCTGTCGCAATTTCGACGTCAAGAGAAGTCCGATCATGCGCAGTGCGGTCATATAAGCCCGAAACGCAAGCGAGTACTTACCGTGATACCCACTCACGCACTCATTCGCTTGCGCTTCGAGCCGTTACCGTTTGATCGCACTGACCGCGATTTTTTGAAGTTCACGACGCAAGTCCGAACCGTCCGCGTTGACTAAGCCGACTCGCTGGATCAGCAGGATCACGAACACATCTTGTTGCGGATCGATCCAGCCTTGAGTTCCGAAGGCTCCGCCGTGGCCGAACGTGCCGGGGGACATCATGGCGGTGACGCCTTGCGGCTCTTTCACGACGGCCCAGCCAAAACCGAAGCTCATGCCGGGGACAAAGCCGCAGGCCAAATCGCCGGTTTGGATTTGAGTCATCGAGCGGACGCTTTCCCGTGACAAAATCTTTGTCGAACCGGACCGCCCGACTTTGAGCATCGCTTGATACATCTTCGCCAAATCCGCAGCGGTCGAATACAGACCGCCAGCCGGAACCGGATGTTTGGCTCCGAACGGCGACCCAACAACCGGATTCGTCGCCGTCACCAGTTCGCCGTTTTTACTGTCGTACACACCGGCGATGCGTGTGGCCTGCGCTTCCGTTGGAAATACACAGGTGTCACGCATGCCGAGCGGCTCGAACACACGCGCTTTCAAGAAGGCTTCATAGCTCTGTCCCGAACAGACTTCGATAACACGTCCCAAAGTGTCGATGCCGGCGTTGCAGTAAGCCCACTTACTCCCCGGTTCGAAGTCGAGCGGCTGTTGCGAGCTAACCAGGACTGCTTCCGCCAACGTGTGTTGCCGACGTTGATACAAGTCTGCCATTCCGGCCGGAAACCCGCCCGGCAGTCCCGACGTGTGAGTCAACAAATCCCGCAACGTGATCGGTCGCGCGGGTTTCTTCAACGTGAGCGAATTACCGTCTAGCGATGCGATCAGCCGTTGATCGCGAAAGGTTGGCAAGTGTTTTTCGACCAGATCATCGACCGAGAGTTTGCCCTCTTCCTGCAAGATCATGATGCCGATCGCCGTGATTGGCTTGGTCATCGATGCGATGCGGAACATTGAGTCCGGCGTCATCGGCTGTTGCGGATCGAGCGTTTGAAATCCAACCGCCGTAACGGACGCCAGTCCGACTTTCGATCCGACCGCCGTCACCGCGCCGGCAATCACCTTTTGATCGACGAACGTCTGCATCCGGCTTTTGATCTGAGCCAACTTGTCGACATCGAACTCCGTGCCGCGCGACGAATTGACCAGACAGACAACAATCGAGACGCCCCAAACGGAACAAAATGAAAGCCCTCGGCGCATGAATTTTGTCCTTCAATTAAGGAGAATTCAGAAGTTATCATCGGGGGGCTTCACCAGAATCTGTGGGTGAACCCAAGAGGGAAATGGATTCTTCAAGGAATCCTGACGCGGCACTACTTTTCGGATTCTCCAAGAAGTAACAGGCTCGAAGCTTCACCCACTGCTTACTTTTCAATGCGGGTCTACCTAGAACTTGGAGCAAGTGCAGGCCGTGACGAATCAATCTTCCTTGAGCCGCATTTTGAAGTTGCCGCGGGACTCGTCGTATTCGAGCTTGATCAAGCTGCGACCTTCGGCATCCTTGATCAGTTCGGTGAAGCTCTTGTAGCCGTAGTACGTCTCGTTGAAGCCCGGATGCACGCGGCGGATCGTTTGCTTCACCTGCGAACCCCACAGCGATTCGTAGTCGGCTTGCATCGAACGAACGATCTCGCACAGCCATTCGATTGCTTCTTGCTTCTTGTCGGATTCCTTGTCTTCCTTGGTCTCCTTGCCGCCGGTCGCTTTCTTTTGCTGCTGCTTTTGAGCCTGTTGTTTCGTCCGCTGGGTGAATGCTCGCGCGAGGTCGTCGTAGTAAATGAACTCGTCGCAATTGGCGATCAGCAAGTCGGACGTCGAACTCTTCACACCGCAGCCGATCACATGCTTGTTGTTCTCCTTCAGCTTGCTGACCAGCGGCGAGAAATCGCTATCCCCCGACAACAGCGCGAACGTGTCGATGTGATTCTTCGAGTAACACAGATCGAGCGCATCGACGACCATCCGGATGTCCGCGCTGTTCTTGCCGCTCTGCCGAGTGTGCGGGACGTCGATCAGCTCAATTCCCTGCCCGTGAAACTCACGAACCGCGTGACCGTAGCCGCTCCAATCACAGTACGCCCGCTTGTAAACTAGCCGCCCTTTTTCCAGCAGCCGTTTCAGCACCAACTGGATCTTGAATTCCCCTTGGTGCATGTCCTTAACACCCAACGCAAGGTTTTCAAAATCGACAAAGACGGCGATCAGACTTTCGTCAGCAACAGGCATGCGGAATCCTTTCAATCAAGATTGCAGCAGCTTCAAAACATGTGGATCAATTAGGCTGCTGGCCACATGCCGAGCACGGCTGAAATCTTGGTGAGCACTGTAACGGTGCGGCACGGAAATGATATGTGCTCCGGCGGCAGCGGCGGCTTTCGTGCCGTTGTGACTGTCTTCCAAAACCAGCATTTCGTGGGGTTCAATCTCCAGCCGTGCTGCCGCTTTCAGATAAATCTCCGGGTGCGGTTTGCCTTGAGTCACATCTTCAGCCGTCAGCGTGATGTGGAACCGTTCAATGATGTCGAACCGCGTCAGGATGCGCTTCAAGTAAACTCGATCGGACGACGTCGCGACTCCTTTCGGCAGGCCGCTCCGTTCGATGTGGTCGAGCAGCTCAAACAACCCCGGCATCGGAGCCAGTTGGGCGTCGAGCATGTCGAAGAACAACTGATGCGACTCCCGCCATAGCTCCATCGGATCGTCCGGGAGTCCGGCCGCTTCGACGAGTAACGGATATCCCTCTTCCGCCCGGCGGCCCATGATCAGAGTAAAAAACTCCGGCGTCATCTCTTTCCCGCGCCGTCGCATCAACTCGACACCGGCCCCGTGAAAGATTTCTTCCGTATTCACCATCAGACCATCAAGGTCGAAGACGACTGCTTTAATCATGAAACATTCGATGCAAGAGAAGCGGGTTGTTGTCGTCGATAGCTCAAATCGAGCACGTCCATCGGGTGAGCAACCCAGATATTTTGTCCGGATTGGCGGAGTTGCATTTGTAATTGCAGCGAACAGCCGGCGTTGCCGGTGATCACGGCTTGGGCTCCCGTCTTCAAAATGTTTTCGAGTTTGCGCTGCCCCAGCCGAGCGGCCATTTCGGGCTGAGTCAGGTTGTAGCTGCCGGCCGCTCCGCAGCAAATCTCGCTTTCAGCCAGTGGGATCAATTCCAAACCGGGCACAAGCGACAGCAGCTCGCGCGGTTGATCACGAATCTTCTGGGCGTGACACAAGTGGCAAGCATCGTGATACGTCGCGCGGAGCTTGATCTCGCCCATCGGCTTGATCGGGCCGAGCGACATCAAGAACTCGGACACGTCTTGGACTTTGTGAGCGAACTTGTCGAGCCGTTGCCGCGTGGCGTCGTCGGTCGGGGCGACTTCGTGGGCCATGTGACCGTAGTCTTTCAACATCGAACCGCAGCCGGCGACGTTGATGATCACGGCATCGACATCGTCCACATTGAAGGCGTCGGCATTCTGCTTCGCCAACTGCAACGCCGGTTCGCCCGCGCCGCTGTGATAGTGAATCGCTCCGCAGCAGGCTTGCCCGCGCGGGACGATGACCTCGCAGCCGTTGTACTGCAACACGCGAGCGGTCGCCCAATTCGTGGGGCCGAACATGGCATCCGCGACGCAGCCAGTGAACAGGGCGACTCGCGCCCGCCGCTTGCCGACCGGAGACAACACCTCCGGCAAGCGCGGTGTCGGCGGGGGCAGCTTCGGCAGCAGCGCCTGCATCCGCTGAAGCGGCTTCGGCAGTAATTTCATCAGGCCGAGACTGTCAGCCACGCGATCCAATCCAAGCCGCTGCGCCCACCGAGCCGGCATCAATGCCCATCGCAACCGATTGGCATACGGAAACAAGCCGTACAAAATGAACTTTCGAAACCAACCGTCCGTATCGCTGCCGGATGCCAATTCGCGTTGTTGCATCTCAACGCGAAACGGCTCAATCAACCGTCCGTACTGCACACCGGACGGACAAGCCGTTTCGCACGCTCGGCAATCGAGACACAGATCGAGATGCGATTTGACCGCTTCCGTCAGCGGCATTCGCCCATCGACGACGTTTCGCATCAAGTAAATGCGACCGCGGGGGCTGTCGTTTTCGTCGCCGGTTTCCAGATACGTCGGGCAAAACGAAGTACACAACCCGCAATGCACGCAGTTCATGAAGTACCGGTAATCGATTCCGGCACCAACCGGCGATTCGGCAGGATTGGCCGCAGGCTGTGCGGTAGTATCGTCAAGCACGCGGGTACCTCATTCGGGCTTCTTGCCGGATTGTTATTGTCACACCCAAGAGTTCAGTACCGACACCGAACTGGGTCAGTAAAGAAGCCAATTGGCTCATGATGCGGACTCGCCTGAAAGTCGTTTCAAAAATATAGCCCGAAGCGTCGGGCGAACGTGTGCGTGAGTTCGGTTCTGGGTGTCCCAACGCCTTCGCCGACGCATCGGTCTACTGACCTTACTGACTGAGGAACAACCTACCGCGCGGCCCGTTCCGCGCGAAGCGGTGTCCGGTATCACGGGTGAAGTTTCGACAAAGTCTGCATCGCGTCCATGCGAACTCGCTGCATCGGGTAATTCTTTGATATCTGTTCGATCTTGCGAGCCAGTTCGTCGCGTTCAGAGGCCTCGATTTGAGATTGCAGTTCGGCAACAGCTTTCATCACATTGGAAACCGCGATTGGAGCCGCATCACCCGGAGTTGGTGCCGTCTTTGTTTCGACCGCCGAGTTCAAGATATCTCGCAGCACCGGCAAGCCGTCGAGTGATTTGTTTCGAGCCAGCGCGATCGCCGCGTTCGCTCGCGCGTTGATGTCGGCATCGGCGAGCAACACCGTCAGCGGTTGCTGCGCGGAATCGAACGGAAAGAATGCCAGCGTGTACGCCGCGACCGACCGCATCAGCGGATTTTCGTCTCGTGAGGCATTCACCACTTCTTCAAGAGCCTCGGCAGAGGAAATCCGCTCTCCCCGATCGGCCGCTCGAAATGCGACATTCGCAACCGACCGCAGCGCGAACTGCCGGACTTCGGCATTCTGCTTCGATTGCATCGCCTCGCGCAGCACAGCCAGAACTGGCTCGGTCACGTCGAGTTCCCCGACCGCCGCGATCAGGTATTTCTCCTGCTCGACAATGGCTTTGTCGTCCGCGCTACCCTTCAACGTTTCCGCTAGGAAACTGGACAACTCTTGAGCGACCTGCGGATTCGTGGCCAACTTCGGTCCGGGTGCATTCGACCGCTTCTCCGCCGCCAGCGCATTCGCCAAGCCGTAAGCGGCTCGACCGCGACGATGTTCGTTGCCGCTTTTCAGGTCTTGGACCAGCTTCTGCCAATCCTGCTCGGCCGACGCCAGCTTTCCGAACAACAGCCACGCGCCGACGATCGCTGCCACAATCAAACCGGGAACAACAAATAACTGCACGATAAACTTTGCCGACGGCGGTTCCACCGGCGGCAATTGTTCAATAGATAATTGATCCGTCAGCGATGTGATCTCAGAATTCTCTTGCGGTTCAGCGGTCATGATTTCCTTGAAGCAATGACATCAATCCGATAGTTTCAATGAGGACACTCATCCCAACTAAGTGTAAGTGGGCGTGAATCGTGGGGTAGGCTTGCAGCCGGTCAGATTCTCAGAGAAATGACCGGCTGCAAGCCTATCCCACTGTATTACTCACATTAGCTGAGAGTCCGCTCTCGGTGACGCAGCGGGTGAGCGGGAGAATAAAGTTACCTGTTCGGCTCGCGGTGGGCCAGTGCGAGGTCAGAAGTCCGCATCACCATAATTTTCAGGTAGAACTACGCAATATTTTCTGGTGGAAGCGTTCAAACAGCCAATCGAGCAGAATTCTTCCTAATGCGCGTGCCAGCGTGTCAGATGAGTCCAAGACCGGCTGCCCGATTAGCTAAGCCGTTCATCACACGTAGCGATCTTCGGGAGCGGTCTTTCCAGCTGGCGACGAGCCAATTCCAGGTCGGTTTCAACCTTCATTTGAACTAACTCTTGGTAATTCGTCATTCAGGCTACTTCCGTCATCGGATTTCGCCATTCACCATTTCGTGTGCTTGGGGTCGCATCACCGCGTGAAAATTGGCTACAAACCTGCCCAAGAGATTTGGCACTTTCGTCAGGGATCGACGGCTGCGATGTATTCCGTTCGGCGCAGATTGATGCTCGGAGTTTGGCTGACGCTGGCGATGGTGGCCGCGTTGACTGCCAGCAGCTTGTGGGCAATTTGGTCGTATCGACAGATCGTCAACGATTTGGACCGGACTCTGAACCGCGTGCCGCGATCCTGCGATTTAGTTGTCTCGCTCGCCTCACTGTTTGAACCGCTGCGATTCTTGGCGTATCCCGAAACGGAAGCAGGCCACTTCGCTCGCCAACAGGAATTCGCCAAACGGTTGGGCCAAGTCGAGGAACAAGTCCGCCAAATGTGGCGACAGATCGAAGACTTACCGCCGTCACCGGTCGCCGAGACGAAGAGGGAATTTGCCAAGGATCGGTTGTTGAACATCGACAGGCGTGTGCAAGGGCTGAGACAACTTCACGAGCAACTGACTGATCCCAACGAGGCGGAAGCGACGGCCGCGTTGCTGTTGTTGCAAGTTTCCGAAATCCAAACGGACGCCGCCAGTTTTCCGCCGTTTGGCGCGGGACTGATGGATCTGTTAGAGGCAGCTCGTGAAACGTACTGGGCCAGCTTCATTGCGGTGTTGATCTCATTCGGGCTGGTGGTCGCTTTATTTGCGGCGTTCGTCAAGTTGGGTCAACGGTGGATTTTTCAGCCGTGGGCCAAGTTGCTCGAAGGAACATCGCGAGTCGCGCAGGGCCGGTTCGAGTACCGCGTGCAACTCGACTCAAACGACGAATTCGCCGACCTGGCCGAATCGTTCAACCACATGACCGAGCGGTTCGTTGAGACTCGAGACGACTTGAATCGCCGTGCTCACGAATTGGCCGAACAGTTGGCTCGACAAGAGCCACTGGCGGGACTCGGATTCCTTGCAGCCGGTGTGGCTCATGAGATCAACAATCCGCTAACGGCGATTGGCTGGACGAGCGAGTCGCTGCTCGCGCGGCTGAGCACGTTCACGCAATCGGCGACACCGGCCGATCGAGCGCTTGCGGAAAATTACCTGCGGATGATCAAGAGCGAATCGGCGCGTTGTCAGGAGATCACAAAAAAGCTGTTGGAATTCGCTCGCAGCGGAGACGGACAGCGTTCGCGAAACGACATGACGAGCATCGTGCGCGATGTGATTCAGTTGGTCCGCGGAATGACCAAATATCGGAAATGCGAGATCGTGTTCGACCGGGCCGATCCCTGCTGGCTGGACATCAACGGCAATGAGATCAAGCAAGTCGTGTTGAACCTAATTGCAAACGCGCTCGATGCAATGGACAGCACGTCGGCTTCCGGAACACGCCGAGTCCGTCTCGCCAGTCCAGGTTCGACGACATCAGAGGTCGAACCGCCTAGCGCGGAGCCAAGCGACTCCACGATTGCCGGCCGACTCGACATTCGCGTGATCGAATTCGTCGACCACATCGAATTCGAGTTTCAAGATTCTGGTTGCGGTATGTCACCGGAATCGCTGCGAAAAATCTTTGAGCCGTTTTACACGACGAAAGCCGTCGGGCAAGGAACGGGACTCGGCCTGTCGATCAGCCACCGGCTCGTCTCCGACCACGGCGGTCGTTTGACCGCCACCAGTCTCGGCCCAGGCCAAGGAAGCACCTTCCGCTTGAGCCTGCCGCGGACCGCCGCTCAGGCCGCCGCCGCATGAGACGAAGATGAGTTTGATTTGGCCGTGACGGAAATCGTGAGAGTTCCGATCGGAACTCTCGCGACTTCTGCTACGACGCCAACGCTTCACTTGTGTTCTTGAAAGAACTCCAGCCACTTTAGCATGAGCACATCGGCAAACGTCTTGCCCTGTTGCAGTTCGGCCGGTGTCTTGCCCCAATAAAACCCAATCCACCCAGCCGCATGTTCACGGGAGCCGACGATGAACTCACTAAACTCTTCGGTTGAGCACTTCAATGGAAATGTCTCTTCGATCACTACGGGCTTGCCGATTTGGAATCCTTTGAGCGTGTCGATTGCGTGACCCAGTTTCTTGCTTTCCGGGTACAGATGCACGCAGAGGAAGTCGAGTTCGTCGGCGACTTTGCTCGGCGGAAAGCCCGATGTCAGGCCGGGACGATCCAAGCTCCAATCGACCAGCCCGACCGTGATCAAGTGCCGCCGATCGTGTTGGCGAATCGCATCGGCCAGCGTCTTGATCCACTTGGCTGCGATCTCGTGTCGCGGCCGGTCGGCTTGATCGAGCGTGATGAACTGCACGAAGTGCTTGCCCGCGAACGCCGGGCCGAGCCAATCTTTTGGCTGACGTTTCCCACCGGGGACAACCGGCTCGTTCATTACGTCGTAGCAAAAAACCGCCGGACTCGATTCGCACTGCTTGGCAATCGCAATCCAAAACGTCACCTGAGCTGCCCAGCGATCCGACTCCGACAACTCGTCGTACCACGCGGGAACATCTTGCTTGTGGTAACAGGCCAGCCCCGTCAGGTCCAAGTACAGCGAATTCGCTTCAGCCAACTTCAACAATCGCGCGAGTTGTTTTAGCGCCGCCGGATCGGAAGTGTCGCGATCGAGCAAAAATTTGCCGACCTGCAAGTGAATCCGAACGACATTCGCGCCCAGATCAAGCATCTCACGAAAGTCCGCCGCCACCTTCGGCCACTCGGCCTCCCAATAGTCTTCGATCAACCGGCCGTCCTCGTCGTGATCGTAGTTGAACCCCCACGGGACAAATGGCTTCCCCGACGGTTGTTGCAAAAAACCTTTGCGATCCGGTGCGACTTCAACGAATTCCGAATCCGCCGCCTGAACGACCGCGGCGAAAACCAAAAGCAAACCGAACTGGAACCGAAGCATCACTGAGACTTGTCGGAGCATGGCCTGACCCATTCGTTGCCCATCTCAATTCGTTGGGACCATTTCAATTCGTCGTCGAGCAAAGTTCCAACGAATTGAGGAAGTCAACAAATCAACTGCAGGAATGACGGCGACCGGCGCTCATCATTTCAACTCGAACTCCCGGACCTTCGTCCAATCGACATCAACCCCCAGCCCCGGCCGATCGGTGATTGTGACCAGCGGACCACGGATTTCGATCGGGTTCGTGGCAAAGCGGACTTCGTGGTACTCCGGGCCGAGGATGTCACCGGGGAATTCTTCGACACGCATGTTCGGACAGGCGACAACCAAATGCATCATCGCGGCGGTTCCGACATCCCATTCCAGGTTTGAGCCGATGCTGCACTTTACGCCATGCTGAGCGGCAAATTCCACGATCGCTTTCGATTTGCGAATGCCACCGTTTTTGCCCGGATAGACGCTGATCAAGTCGCAAGCGTTGTTGCGGATCAATTCGCGAGCGTGAATCATGTCGAAGCACATGTCGTCGGCCATGACCGGCGGCTTGGTTTCACGTTTCACGCGAGCCAGCGCGGCGTAATCACCGTCGGGAGTCGGTTGTTCATCGAGTGCGATGTTGCAATCGGCCAAGGCATTGACGCAGTGAATCGCCGTGTCCGCATCCCAGCCGCAATTCGCGTCGATCGTCAAACCGAGTTTCGGGCCGATCGCCTCGCGCACGATCCGCACGCGAGCGATATCCGTCTCGGCTGTCCCACCGACTTTCACTTTAATCGTCGTAAAACCCTCGGTGACCAACTCAATGGCCCGCGCCTTGGCTCGCTCGGGTTCGTAAGCTCCCATCGAAAATCGACAGCGCACCGTCAACGACCGAACTGCGCCGCCGAGCAATTCGTAAACCGGCTTGTTCGCCGCTTTGCCAGCGATGTCCCAGCAAGCCATCTCGATGGCCGACTTCGCAAACCAGTTGTGTCGGCAAGTCTTGTCCATTCGCCGATCAATGTCTTCGATATTCAACGGGTTCGCACCGATAACACTGGGTGACAGCACGTTGTCGAGAATCGCCTTCGCGCCCCAAACGGTCTCCCCCGACCAGTTCGGCATCACGGTCGCTTCGCCAACTCCTTCGATGCCAGCATCTGTGCCGACTCGGATCAACAGATATTTCGACTCTGTGTGCCAGCCGAGTGCAGTGACCATGTGTCGCGCGGGCTTGAGTGGAATCCGAACCGGGATGACTTCGACGTGCGTGATCTTCATGATGCCTCGCTTTACGTAGCTCAGTTGCTACCGCAATTGAGATTTCGAATTGGTTTTCACAATGAACTGCAACTCCGGGTATTCAAGTTTTCTTGAATGCGAGTCGCGGGAGCGACTCGCCTACAGCTTCGCGTCGACGTTGACCCACGATCGCTTCTCGAACGATTCGAGAGTCGCGTCGGCAACTGCTTGAGCGAGCGCTCCGTGATCAAAGCCGGGGACGCAGTTGCGGCCTTCGACGATCGCGGAGACGAACTCCCAAACGAGATCGTAACGAAACACAGTGCTCGGAACCCCGTCGTTCGGATTGCGCGGGCTGCCGGGGATTACGAGGAATTCTCGCGGCACGGGACGCCGTTCCATCGTGCCGCCGTGTTTGCCGAGCACCACGTTGTTCGGGTCCGTCAATTGATACGCAGCCGAGCCTTCGCTGCCGTTGACCTCGGCCCATTCGTAGCCGAATCCGTTGTTGTGATGTCCTTTCATCAACGTGCTTCCTTCCCACACGCCGGTCGCTCCGTTGGCAAATAGCCCGATTAGCGAGCTCCAATCATCGACTTCCGACGGTGCGCACGATTGACCGTCGGTCGTCTTATCTCTCTTGGCGAATTGTGCCACAGCGCCGCAAATCGCTTGGATCGGCCCCATCAGGTCCATCGAGAAGTCGATACGGTGAATCGTCATGTCGAACAGGTCACCCGCGCCGGCAAGTTGCTTGTATTGCCGCCAGCCCCAGCTCGTTTCCGGCCAATCGAGAAACCGCTGACTCCGAAAATGTCGCGGCTCACCGAGCGCCCCGCTCTTTACGAGATGCCGCACGTACCGCATCGATGGTGCGAAGCGATATGTGAACGCCGTCATATGCCGCAGGTTCTTGTCGCGAGCGGCTCGGAACATTTCGGACGACTCGGTGAAGTTCAGGCCCAGCGGCTTTTCGCACATCACATGCTTTCCCCCAGCGATGCAGGCCAGCGCGATCGGCCGATGCGTGTAATTCGGCGTGGCGATGATCACCGCGTCGATGTTCGGATCGGCCGCGATCTCCTCGAACTGCGTCGTCTTCTTGGTCGGCCCCCAATCGGCCTGCCGTTTGTTGAGCAGCTCTTCATTCGGATCGCAGACGGCAACCAACTCGCACCGCGAGTCGAGTCGCATCCCTGGAACATGGTGATAATCGGAAACCGCTCCGGCCCCGATGATGGCAATACGAACTTTGTTCGGCATGATGTGAGGTCACTGACTCCTGTGTTGAAATTGATGAATCCGTCTGGCGTATGTGGCAGGATCGGAAACTTGGAGCCATTTTGGAAGGGGCAACGGTCGTGCGGACTGGCGATGCCGACGGAACCGATTAGATTGTTCCGCCGTTTCACGATCGTTGATTGCCATTCGGAAATTCATTTCGCCACGAGAGATTGTCGAGGGACTCATGAAGTGGTTGCTGATGTTCGCCGGAGCGTTTGTGGGCAGAATCGTCGGTCTGATTCTGATCATTTTAGTTGTGTGGTTTCTGATTAAATGGTGGTTTAAGCGGAAACTGTCCGGCGTCGTCGAACAATTCCAATCGCTGGCGATGCTGGCCGACACCGTGCCACCGTTTCGCATCGAGTTGCAGCCCGGTGTCAGCGAAGCCTGGAACGAAGATCTCGCGCAGCCGCTATATGAGCCGTTGTTGGAACGGGGTTTCGTGGACGCAGGAGCGTTTCAGAATGAGTCGACGCCGAATTCGTCGTTCTCGATCAAGGGCTTCGCGTCGCCGGAACTAGGTGTTTGGGCGGCCGTGTTTCATCACGAGCAGGCGGGGTATTGGTTGGAATTGGTCACGCAGAACAAGGACGAAACCACGATCACTTTCAGTACCTGCAAAGATCACGGAATGGATCAGCCCGAGTATTCGCATGTCGAACGTCGACTCGCGGCTGAGCCAGAGGAGTTGCTGGACGAATTCCTGGCCGCTCGCAACAAGCCGACGAAACCCGTCGATCCCGAAAACTTCGCCGATTACTTTTGCCAATCGTATGCACGTAGCATGGATTGGCGGATCGCTCGCGGCGGCGTGACTCGCGAAGAAGTAGTCCGCCAAGTGGAGAAATCGGGCGAGACCGATCCGGACAAACGGGAGCAACTGGTCGGCCTGATTCAAAGTCAGTGGCGAACCAAGATCAACGAATTCTACGACGAGCAGTTGCGGGAAAACTTCATCAAGGCGGCCAAGATGGAGCCGGCCAAGTGGGAAAAGATTCGGGAAAAACTGGTCTTCGTCCACGACAGCCTGACTGGCGAAGAACTGTTTCAACGCTGCGAGCAAGTGTTGGAATTGTGGGAAGGCAAGGATGACGAAGACGATCAAAACGACGCGCTATTGGAGCAACTGACTCAACTGGCTCATCAGGGGACGCCACGAACGGCCTTTCTGCAAATGGCCGAAGCATTGGCCAGCCGCCGTAAGGTCGCCAAGTTCGGAACCATCAAGCGGCCGGTCCTCACTGACGTGTACGGCATCACGTCGTTCTCAAAGGGACGAACGCCACGAGCTATCGAACATTCAGACGAGTGAACAAGACAGCAGAGGCCACGATGGCTTGGTGGGAAATTTTCTTATCGGGCTTTACTGCGGGGATCGCCGCGCTGTCTTTGCTCGCGTTCTTGCTGATTGCCTACTGGACTCGAAAGGCGACTCGTGTCTTTCGTGACGTCAGTGCCAAATACTCTGCTCGGATTAGTGGTCCTCGCGAAGTTCCGGCGAAAATCGAATGGCGGCCCAGCCATGCGGAATCAGAACAGCGAGCTCGTTTCGCCGCTATCGGCCAAGTGCTCGAACCCGCCGGATTTCGTCCAGTCGGCACTTACACGGACGATGAATCGGGAATCCTGATGCGCGGTTGGATCAACACCGAGCAATCGGTCATTGCGGCGGCATATCAGTTTTTGCTTGGGACACCCTGGCTAGAATTCGTCAGCATGTACACCGACGAAAGCGCCTGCGTGTTCTCAAATGCTGAGATGGCCGACCTCGATCATCCGCCGAATCACATCCGACATTATCTGCCCGAAGTTTCTCCGCGCGAGCTGTTGTCAGCTTTTCTCGAACAACGCCAGAGCAAAGAACTCATGACCGTCACCGCCGAAACGGTCACGTCCACGTTGGAACGAATTCACGCCACTGAATCGGAGTGGCGAAAATGCCACGATTTGTGAATCCCTTGCGATATTCGTTATTCGGGCTTCTTTCGGCATTCGGGTTTCGTCATTCCCGTCTCTAACCCCTACCTTGCTGCGTTTGCCGCAACGGAACTACACTCCGGTTGACCGAAAAAATACAATCGAATTGGCCGGGGTTGGTCAGGTCATTGCTGAGAATTGGCGCAATCGGCGCGAAGTGTGCAACCCGGCGGGCGGTCTGCCATTTTGAACGAGAAGCCTTTCTGCCAGATCACAAATTCAGGGCTAGACTCTGGCTCACGATTTGGAATAGTTCTCCGCGAAACGACGGTCCGGAAACAGAAATACACAATCCAACGGGGGTGGACCCCCGAAACTCAGGAGAAACGGAATGTACGAGCGATTTACTGACCGTGCTCGAAAAGTCATGCAGTTGGCCAATCAAGAGGCTCAACGATTTAACCACGAATACATCGGGACCGAGCATGTGCTGCTGGGGCTCGTCAAAGAAGGCTCAGGCGTCGCCGCGAATGTGCTCAAGCGGTTGGACGTTGATCTTCGCAAGATCCGCCTCGAGGTCGAAAAGATCGTGCAGTCGGGGCCGGACATGGTCACGATGGGCAAGTTGCCGCAAACGCCGCGTGCTAAAAAGGTTATCGAGTACGCGATGGAAGAGGCGCGCAACCTGAATCACAACTATGTCGGCACCGAGCACCTGTTGCTCGGCCTGCTGCGTGAACAAGAGGGGGTCGCGGCTCAGGTGCTGATGAACCTCGGCTTGAAGTTGGAAGACGTCCGCGAGGAAGTGCTCAATCTGCTCGGCCACGGCGTTGAGGGTGGCGAGGGTGGCGAACGGCAAACGGCAGGAGTGGCAACTGGCACCGGCGGTCAGAAGCAGGGCAAGAGCAAGACCCCCGCTCTCGACAGTTTTGGACGTGACCTCACGGAACTCGCACGGCAGAACAAGCTCGATCCGGTGATCGGTCGGCAGAATGAAATCGAACGGGTGATTCAAATTCTTTGCCGACGTCAAAAGAACAATCCGGTACTGCTTGGCGAAGCAGGTGTCGGCAAGACGGCGATCGTCGAGGGCTTTGCTCAGATGGTCGTTGACGGCAACGTGCCGGAACCGTTGCGAGATCGCCGGATCGTTGTGCTGGACTTGGCCATGATGGTCGCTGGCACGAAGTATCGCGGGCAGTTTGAAGAGCGAATCAAGGCGGTGATGAACGAAGTCCGTCGTGCGAAAAACACGATCCTGTTCATCGACGAGCTGCACACCTTGGTCGGTGCCGGCGGAGCCGAAGGGGCAATCGACGCCTCGAACGTGCTCAAGCCGGCCCTCAGCCGCGGCGAGTTGCAGTGCATCGGAGCCACGACGCTCGACGAGTACCGCAAGTACATTGAGAAAGACGGGGCGCTCGAACGCCGCTTCCAAAACGTCATCGTCGAACCGCCGTCACCCGAACAAGCCGTTCAAATCTTGAAGGGTCTGCGCGAACGGTATGCTCAGCATCACCATGTGGTTTACACCGATGACGCCTTGGAGAAAGCAGTCGAGTTGTCGGCTCGGTATATCACCGGCCGCTGCTTGCCGGACAAAGCAATCGACGTCATCGATGAAGCGGGCGCGCGGATTCGTCTCAGGTCGATGGTTCGGCCTCCCGATCTTAAGGAACTGGAAGCCGAAGGCGAAAAGCTGAATCAACAGAAAGAAGAGGCGGTCGCCAATCAGGACTTTGAACGAGCAGCTCAGCTTCGCGATCAGGCCGACAAGCTCAAGAAGAAAAAGGACCAGATCACCCGCGAGTGGAAAGAGAAGTCGAAAGAATCGGATGGCATCGTGGATGGTGAGATCATCTCCGAGGTGGTTGCCAAGATGACCGGCGTGCCGTTGACTCGACTGTCCAGCGAAGACGCAGTGCGGCTCCTCGAAATGGAGGCCGAGATGCACAAGCGAGTCATCAGCCAAGACGAGGCGATCAAGCAAGTCTCGAAGGCGGTGCGTCGCAGTCGCAGCGGTTTGAAAGATCCGAAACGCCCGACCGGTGCGTTCCTGTTCTGCGGTCCGACTGGCGTCGGCAAAACGTTGCTGGCGAAAACGTTGGCCGAATTCATGTTCGGCGACGAAGACGCACTCGTGCAAATCGACATGTCCGAATACATGGAGAAGCACAACATCAGCCGCTTGATCGGCGCGCCGCCGGGTTACGTCGGCTACGAAGAAGGCGGCCAGCTCACCGAGAAGATTCGTCGCCGACCATATGCCGTCGTGCTGCTCGACGAAATCGAGAAGGCTCACCCGGACATCTACAACATGCTGTTGCAGATCATGGAAGAGGGGCACTTGACCGACAGCTTTGGCCGCAAGATCGACTTCCGCAATGTGATCCTGATCATGACCACAAATACGGGAGCCGAAGTGATCAAAGCCGGTGGTGGATTCGGCTTCGCCAAGAAAGATGACGATGCGTCGTATCAAGGCATGAAGATCCGCTTGATGAACGAGGTCGAGAAGGAATTCAAACCGGAGTTCCTCGGCCGTATCGACGAAGTGGTCGTATTCCGGCACCTGACGCGCGACAATCTGAAGAACATCGTCGAGATCGAACTGAAGAAGGTTCGTGAACGGTTGTCGGAAAAGAGGCTGCAGCTCGTGCTCACCGACGAGTCGAAAGAATTCCTCATCGACAAAGGTGGTGATCTGGATTACGGCGCTCGTCCCCTCCGCCGCTCGGTCGAACAGTGGGTGGAAGACCCGCTTTCGGAAGAACTGCTCCGCGGTTCATTCGCCGGCAAGAACACGATCACCGTCCGCGTCACGCAAACCGGCGATCAAAAGCACTTGGCGTTTGATGGCAGCATCGTTGAAGAGGAACCCGCGAAGCCGGAAGGTGAGCAAATTCTGATCGCCAACACCGCCACGCCGGTGACGGCCGGTGTCTAGCCAGCGTACCGTAATTAAATGTCTTCAGACTCACGCCCAGGGGATCTCCCTTGGGCGTTTTCTTTTGTACGCTGCGCCCGCAGCGTCGTTCATCTGCAGGCCGTGCCTGAATCTGCGGGTTAATGGCCGACGATTCACCCTGCGGATTTAGGCACAGCCCACGGATGAAGACGAACTTTATTGCCTGACAAGTAGGCGATCCATTTTTTCTCTTCGGCAAGATCGCCTCTAATGTCCCCGTTTTGTCTGTTTTTTCCCGCGCAAAGTACAGTTCAGCAGTCCAATCAAGTGAACGTACTCGAATCGGTTTGGTAAGGTAGTTCGCAAGTTTAGCGAGTCACTGGGTTTTGATAGTTCTCGCCCTTGCCGACAGCGCGACATCACGGCGGACTCGGGCCGTACGTCCGATGACATCCCGGCAGCTTGCTGTGCTTGCTCGGGTGTGTTCTCTTCACTAGACACGAACCGGACGTTGGCTTTACGCAGTCGCGCGGCTACATCGTCGTACAGAAACGGCAAGAAGACAAATCGCTTGCCGAGCATCACAGGCGTGGCTTCGTGCAACAGTGAGGAAATCAAAGGGGCAGGAGTCGTAGTTTTGCTTTTCGTTGTCTTCCCTTCCATTTTGAAATCTGACTTGCGGCCGACCGCGTGGCTCGAGGGTCAGACATCAGAGAATCCCTTATGAAACCACAGAAACCTGACAGCAACGAACCTGAATCCCTGGGAAACTACTGATGACATTGTGAATAGGCATAGGCTGAATTGGCTTGTGAAGCAGCTTGTCGACTTGTGATCGGCGTTGACCGTTGGGCTGGTTTTCGAGTCCACTCCGGTATCGAGATCAGGGAGGATGCCGATGTCAGCTAGCGTCAGTGCTCCAGACAAAGCCCGAGCAGGAACCCCAATTGTGTCGGACGGCTCAGCCACATCGTCGGCGAACCGCACAGCTCGCAGCCACGAGCCGACGGTGAAACAAATTATCGCCGCCGCACGTTCGCAGCCGGCGAAGGCTCGCGGCGGATTGTTGCTCGCTGGAATCTCGGCGATCTTGTTGTGGGCCAGCTTCACGCCGCTTGATTGGTCGCCACTGGCCTGGATCGCACTGGCTCCGCTGAGCGTCATGATTCGATTAGACCGCGCACCACGCCGTTGGTGGTTGACGACGTTTGTTGGCGGCCTCGCGTTTTGGTTGCCGACACTGCAATGGCTGCGACTGGGCGATCCGTCGATGTACGTTGCGTGGTTCGCACTGGCAACGTATCTCGCAGTCTATTGGCCGCTGTTCGTTGGTCTGTCGCGTGCGGCGGTGTCTCGCTGCGGAATGCCGATGACCGTCAGCGCTCCATTGGTTTGGGTCGGCTTAGAATTTGTTCGCGCTCATTTGATGACCGGCTTTGCGTGGTATTTCTTGGGGCACACGCAATATCGCTGGACGGCGATCATTCAACTGTCGGACGTCTTCGGCGCATATGGCGTCAGCTTTGTCGTGGCGATGAGCAGCGCGGTGCTGGCCGGTTTGATACCGATCGCCTGGTTGAGTCGAATCAAACTGCTACCGCCGATTCAATTGCCAAGCGAACTGCGTCACTTGCCTCCGCCGGACGAGACCGATCCAGCGGCCGAACGAATTCGATTTCACCGGCAACTGGCTTCGGTCGCGGCGTTGCTGGTTGTCGTGATTGCTGCCGTTAGCTACGGCATCGTCCGGCGAGGTCACGCCGAGTTCAAAGCTGGTCCGCGAGTCGCCTTGATCCAAGGAAATTTTCCTTCGTCGCTGAAGCACGACCCAGCGGAGTTCGGACAGATTTATCGCATCCACGATTTGCTCACGGGCTATTCAGTACCGCATAAACCCGACGTGATCGTGTGGCCAGAAACGATGTTCCGCTGGCCGTTGCTTGACGCCGACCCCGGTCTGTCGGAAGCCGATCTGACTCGCATTGCACCGTCGATCCCCTCCAACTTGTGGCGTGACCCGGTCGTGTCGCAAACGATCGCCGAAATGAGCCAAAAGGCCGGAGCCGCTGTTGTTCTCGGCATCGACCGATTTCAAGCCATGCCGGGTCGATTGAGGCACTTCAACTCAGCGGTATGGGCGACGCCTCATCGCGGCGTCGCGGGCACCTACGACAAAATGCACCGCGTGATCTTTGGCGAGTACGTTCCGCTGCGCGAGTCGCTGCCGTGGCTCGCCAGCTTCTCGCCGATCCCGGATGAATTGGGTCTCACGGCCGGCACGCACGCCGTTTCGTTTAATTCCAAGCATGGCCCGATGTTGCCAGTCATCTGTTTTGAAGACACCGTGCCGCACTTGGTTCGCGATGTCGTCCACAGTTCGTGGAACGGACAAGCCACCGGGAACAACTTGCCGGATCAGTCGCGTCCTGCCTGCTTGCTGAATCTGACAAATGACGGCTGGTTTCACGGATCGAGTGAATTGGATCAGCATTTGATCACGTCGTTGTTTCGGGCGGTCGAGTGCCGCACGCCATTGGTCCGAGCGGTGAACACCGGCATTTCGGCGGTCATCGACGGCGACGGCGTGATTCGCGAACCCGAGGTCTTCATCAACGGCGATGCCACGTGGGCCGCGACTCGTGACACGCTGCAAAAGGCCGGCCGCTCGCGCAGTGCCGAGCGTGTCCCGGTCTCGATGTTCGATCCAGTTCGCTCGACGTTGTTCGATCCCGTGACTGGTCGCTGCCGCAAGTCGCTGAACGCCGCCGTTATCGACACCGTCCCGCTCGACAACCGACGCAGCTTATACGTCACTTACGGCGATTGGTTCGCCGGGACATGCTCCGCCGCCTGCGGACTGTTCCTGATCGTCGGCCTCATCCCGCGCCGGTCGCGGACGGAGACGATCTAACAAACCGCTGCCCCGCCTGAATCGGATAACCGCGCACGAACTCGGCGGCGGTCAGAACTCGTTTGCCTTCGGGTTGGATGTTCGTCAATTCAACAATCCCACAGGCTGTGTGAATCATTAATCCCCCGGATTCGGCGGAGAAAACGGTGCCGGGTTCTTCTCCAAAATGTAACGTGACATCTCGCGCACTGGGGACAATCAGGCGGAGGACACTGCCGTCGGGTCGTTGCCAGAATGTGTACGCCTTGGGCCACGGCTGCATGGCTCGGACATGACAGGCAACGACTGCGGCGTTTTGAGTCCAATCAATTTCGCCGTCAGCTTTTGTCAGCCGCCGAGCGTACGTCGCTTGCGAATGATCCTGCGGTTGCGGCGTTGCCGTAGCGGTATCCAATTGATCGACAACTCGCAGCAACACCGGCACTGCCAGATTGGCGAGCCGTTCTTCAAGTTCACCTGACGTTTCGTTTGTGCCAAGCGGCGTACGTTCAATTGCCAGCACCGGGCCGGCGTCGAGTTCTCGAACGATTTGAAAGATTGTCACGCCGGTTTCGGTTTCGCCCTGCCACACGGCCTGTTGAATCGGTGAGGCTCCACGGTACTTCGGCAAGATCGACGCATGAACGTTGATTGCGCCCAGCCGAGGCAGGCTCAGCAGCTTGCTCGAAAGAATTTGGCCGTAAGCGGCGACGACATACAAATCAGCCGACCAACTCACGAGCACATCCAGCGACTCGGGAGCACTCGCCTTCACCGGCTGAAACACCGGCAGCCCATTTGATTCGGCCAACTCTTTCAGCGGATTGCGATGCTGATGATGCCCAACTCCCGTCCGATCGGGCTGAGTCACCAAGCCGACGACCTCATGCCGCGACTCCAGCAACCCACGAAACGTCGGCAACGCGAACGCCCCAGTCCCCAGCATCGCGATTCGTAACGTCATCAGTGTTTGTTCCTCTCACTAACCCGAAGCGTGAGCGAGGGCGAACGCTCTGAAAGATGATGAATTACGCTATTCGTGGAGCGTTGGCCCTCGCTCTCGCTTCGGATTACTTGGCTGCCAGCCCGTTTTCCAACTCTCGCAACTGCTGCTTAATGACTTCGTCCGACGGGAACTCGCCAGCCGCTTGCTGCTTGCGGAAGTCGGATTCAAAGCCCAGCAGCTTCGGTTCCAGCTTCAGTCGTTCGTCTGGAACCAGCCGATCGACGAACAGCACACCATCTAGATGATCGGTTTCATGCTGCACCACGCGAGCGGCGAGTTCGTCCAAATCCATTTCAAACGCTTCGCCGCTGAGGTCATACGCCTCGATCACCACTTCGTCTGCTCGTTCGACATTCGCGTACAAACCGGGAAGGCTGAGACATCCCTCTTCGCCAGAGGTCGCTCCTTTACGGCGTCGAATGCGCGGGTTCAGGAAGACGAACTCTTCGTCTTTTTCTGCCGGGTCCGCCGTGACGTTGACCACGAAAAACCGATATGGCAACGCCACCTGATTCGCCGCCAACCCGATCCCTTTGGCTGAATACATCAACTCAAACATCTCTGCCACGGTCGAGCGAAGCTGTTCGTCAATCGACTGGATCGGTTTCGATTTCCAGCGCAGCACTGGATGGCCGTATTGAACAATCTGCATGAATAACACTCGGAGACGATGTCGGCAATTGATGGAAAACGGGGAGGATTATAGCCGTTGTCGAATTCGGGTCGAGGAAGGCCTGAGCGATTGTGACGGGATGCCTCACTTCATGACTCGGAGAGTCGCGCCGCATTCTGCCAGCCGCCGCCGTCAGCGCTGGCTAATGCAGAAAGATTAACTCGCAGAGTTTGCAGACCCCCTTCAATCGAACACGCGGTCGACGAGCCGTCTTCGATAGCAGTCAAAAAGTGATTCGCTTGCCTAACGAACAACGTGTCGCGTTCCAGCGGAGCGATCGTGTCGTCGTGCCAGTCTCCGCCGGGAGTCGTCATCGTCCGCATGCGATTGTGATGCGATTCGAACCGCAAGGTGCCCCGCTCGCACACGACGGTCAGTGTGAATTCGTTTGGAGCCTGGTATTGATTGAGGCTGTAATTCGCGAGCGTTCCGCCGTGCCGAGCCAACAAATGCACTGTGTCCTCGACCGTCACGCCGTCGAGCACTTGATGTGCGGCATCGACGACCAGCCGATCGACAGGGCCAAGCAACCATTCTCCCGCGTTGAGGACGTGCGTGATCGCATCCTGAATCGCGCCGCCGCCGGTTGTTCGGTCGCGGTAATAGATGTCTCGATAGGCCGGCCGGAAGGTCGGGAAATGCTGGCCGCTCACAGCGATCAATTCGACGGGCCGACCAAATCGTCCGTCTTGAATCGTCGTCCGCATGGCCGACAGCAGCGGATGATGTCGCATCACGTACGCGACTCCGGCCGTCAGTCGCTTCTCGAAAACGATCGCTTGCAGTCGCTCGATTCCGTCGAGCGAAGTGCTCAACGGCTTTTCGATCAGCAGATGCAAACCATGCACAGCCAGCTTCGTTGCGATCTCGATGTGCAGATGCGCGGGGACCGCGACGACGGCGGCGCTCGGTTTCGTCGACAAAGCGTCATCCAAAGATTTGAAGCCGGGAACCCCGTACCGCTCGGAAATTGTTTTCCGCAGTGCTTCGTTGGTCTCGACAAATACGGCGTCGGCTCGGTCCGTCGCGAGGAAGCAACGCAAATGCCGCTCCCCGATAGAACCGACGCCGACGATCAGCAGCTTGTGTTTGGAAGTTGTCATTTGGTGAGCCCACACTAACCCGATGCGACGGGGAGGGCAAACACGGTGCAGCGACCTATCGGTGCCGAAAATCAAGTGAGCGTTCGACCTCGCTGGTCGGGTTCGTGTTGTTGTTTCACAGCAACGTCCCCAGAACGCAACATCGACCACGTTTCATGGTGTTGTAAAACAACACACACCATTGAATCCGAGACCCGACTTCAAGAAATCTTAACACTCAATGGATTTGCCACGAAAGACGTTACGTCGATATGGCCAGAAATCGAAACGCATTGGCGCGCTGCTTGCAAGGGATTCCAAAACCGAACAGTGAACGATGTTCACGACGGCCGCTTCCCAGAGTCATCCACACGAGACAACTGCAATGTCCAAGCGCAACCGATTGCGATTTCACGAATGGAACGGAGCCCGGGTCATTGACCTCGGCAACATGGAAATCTGGGACGGTGCTGACTTGGCACTGCTCCGCGAAACGCTGACCAAGCTAATCGTCAAAGATAGTGTGCATTCGGTTGGTGTCAATATGGCGTCTGTGAAGTACATCCCGAGTGGCTATTTCGGTCTGCTTTACGACTGGCGTGAACAAGGAATCCGCATCCAGCTCTTCAACCCGCAAGCCCATGTGCAGCGGATGTTGTGGTTCCAGCAATTCCTGCAACCGATCACCGACGGCTGCTTCCTGCTCCTGTCGGAGCCGAAGCAGCCGTATCAAGCAGGCCTGACTCCCGACTGGGCGACGACTCGTCCTGCCTGGGCCGAGGACGACGAGGAAGAAAACACCGCAGCACAATTCGGTATCGACGATGACGATGACGAAGAATTCGCCCTGGCCGAAACCGGCGATGGCTACGGCCAAATTTAACGAGACTGCCGAACTTCCAAAGGCAGACGTGGTGTCGCTCCTGGTTGCGAAGCGACAAACGCACCCAGTCGATTGGCGAATGCAACCGTTTGCTCCGGCGACCAATCGTTGAGCCAACTCCACAGTAGTCCGGCCGAGCAAGCGTCTCCGGCACCGACGTTGTCGGCTTGCGGATGTGATTCAAATCGCACAACTGGGCCGCGCACGCCGTCGGCTGGGAATCCATCCCGACCCGCATACAATTCCGTCCCGTTCTCCCCGTGAGTCACCACGACATATCGCAAACCGGTCGCGCCAAATTCCGACAACAGCCAATCAACGCTTCGTCCGGGAGGGCAACCGAGATGTTGCAAGACGATTGGTAATTCGCGGTCGTTGAGTTTTACCGCCGTCGCCTGGGCGACGCCGTGCCGCAAGCTGTCGGCATCGAAAAAGTTGACTCGTAAATTCACATCGAACAATCGCAATGCCTGCCGCGCGGTTTCGACGAATCGCCGCACGGTGGCGCGGGCTACCGAAATTCGTTGACCCAACGTACCGAAGACCACCGCATCGCACGTCGTCGCCAACCGCTCCCAGGCCGGAGTCCATTCCAAATGGTCCCAAGCGACGTTGTCGAGAAAAGTGTACTGCGGTTCGCCATCGCGCAGTGTGATGTCAACTCGCCCTGTCGGATGCCGCAAATCGTCTTGCACGAACTCGGTCGATAAACCCTGCTCAGCCAATTCGCGGCGCATCCGCAAGCCCAGCTCATCGACTCCCGCACGACTGGCAACGATTCCGCGACCGCCGTACGACGTGGCCAATTGATGCGCATGAAACGCCACGTTCAACGGGGCTCCGCCGAGAATCGCTCGGTCGGGAAACACGTCGAACAGCGATTCCCCCAATCCAACAATCGTCACCGCCCGAGCCATTTCACCGCCGCCATCGAACTCGCGGCTCAACGGAGCCGCAACTCATCGTACGGCCGGATTGTGAGGTCAACCGCGACGGCGTCAACGATCACGTAGGAAAGTCGCTCCCGCGACTCGCATTCTGGGCGTCGCTGAACTCTCGATGTTGCGTTTCATCGTGGCATCGAATCAGATGCGGAACCTCTATTGCAGGAAATCTCAGTTGCAGGAGTAACTGAGCCAAGTAAGTAAATTGGACAAATCTCATGTCTCAACCAAACGACGAACTCGTGATGACGCGCGGAATGCTCGCCAGTTGGATCGGGGCCGCATTTTTGGGTGGATTAGTGGCGATCGGGGTCTCGCGACTGTGGTCTTTGCCCGCCGTTCCGGGAGTGATCGAAGCGTCACGCGGCACGAATGGCGTGCCGTCCGCATTGACGCCGTCTGGCTCGGCGGAGTTTGCCGAATTCTTGCCGCCACTGTCACCCATCGAACAGCGAATCGAAGCGGTTCTGGATCAGTCAGCGGAGTTTGATTTTTCCGACACACCTCTGACCGATGTCGTGACCTACTTCGGGAAACTCGTTGGCATACCGATTCGGCTTGATGTTGATGCACTCAACGACGAGGCCATTCCGCTTGATTCGCCGATCACTCGCCAAATCAAGGGAGTGCGGTTGCGATCCGCACTACATTGGATTCTGGACCCGATAAAACTCGAATTCATCGTCGATGCCGACTTGCTCAAAGTGACGACTCACACAAAGGCTGCGGAGAAGTTGATCACGCGGACATACCCGGTTTCCGATCTGTGCCGCATGGTGTCCGACAAAGGCGTTTATGACGTACAATCGCTGATCACGTTGATCGAAGAAGAAACGTCGGGGCCGTGGCAAAGCAACGGCAGTGAGAGTGGTACGATCACCGACTTTGCAACGACCGGAAGCGTGACGATTCGCCAGTCCTATCAGGTTCATCGTGAGATTGTGGAGCTGTTGCAAAACCTGCGTCGAGCGCAGCGGCAAGATTTGGCGCTCGCCGATCCGACAGCGTTGAAGCGCTGGGACGATCAACGATCAGCAGCCGCGAGTGCTGTTCTGCCAAAGCCAACACCAACAGAATTTGTCGAAGTCATTGGCACAATGGCCACGGACACCGAACGGCTGATCGAGCAGGCTCTCGACAAACCTGTATCCGTCAACTTTCAAGACCTGCCGCTGACCGAGGTCGTGAAATTCGTCAGCAATCATCTGGGAGTCAACGTGCTGCTGGATCGTAAGGCTTTCAACGAAGAAGGGATCCCGCTGGACACGCCAGTCAATATGCAGGTCGAAAAAATTAAGACTAGGTCGATGCTGACTTTGGTGTTGTATTCCATAAATCTGGAGGCTGTTATCGACCACGAAGTCTTGCTGATCACCACAACCAGCAAAGGCTCGCAACTGTTGATTTCGCGGACGTATCCGGTCTCCGACCTGATCGGTCCGAACGGAGATTTTCAGTCGCTGATTCAGATGCTGGAAGGATCGACGCGTGGCCCGTGGCAGAATCGAGACGGCGACGGCGGCTCGATCAGCCAGCTCCCGACAACCGGCAGCCTGATCGTGCGCCAAACGCGAGCCGTTCACGACCAAGTGCTGCGTCTGTTGCAACAGCAACGCATGGCCCAGCGTCAAAATCCGAAAGGACTTCCACGTCCCGATTCTCGCCGATTCCCAAACACAACCGCACCGCACTAACCCCAAGCACTAGGCCATCGTGAATTTGTGGATGTGGAGACACGCGACTTTTAGGCCAGTCTGAAAACAACATTCGCTGTGATTCGCTGGCTCGCTACGGCCCTTCGACTGTTACCGCCATGATCACTGGCGAGGTCACGTCTTGACCTTTAATGAGTTCGATGGTTTCGATTTTCTCATGTCTTTTGGGGATCACCGCGAAGTAACGGGCTTGTTGACCTCGCAACGCAAACGCGAATTTTGACTTGGGGACATCGACTCGCCGGATGTAGTCGGCGAAGTGTTCGCCGTTGATCAATGCGTGATCCTCCTTTTGACCGTCGGCGTATCTCAGGCGGACGATCAATGTCGTCGAACCTTTCTCGGACGCCGGCCAGCCCCAGCCGCTGATGCCGCCCAGGAAATGAATCGCCTTCGCCTGCGAGTTGCATGGCAGCGTCACCGCCTTCGGCATCTTCGGCGGAATGTTGCCCTCGCTGCCGTTGAGCATGATCACATTCGGCGTCTTGTCCCCTTGCGGATCGACCAACACAAACGGCACGCCCTCGAAGATCTTCGGCTTCCAATCTGGGAAGATCAGTCGTTCGACATCCGCCCCTTCGTTGTTGAACATCCCTTTCGTGCTGACGACCGTCGCCAACTTGTCGAGCGGGATCGGCAGAAACTTCCCGCGCTGAGTCAGGAACTCCAGCAAGTCTCGCAGCTCGATCGGCGTGTGCAGCTTCTCAACTCCTTCGGGCATCAGTGACTTTTTGGACGAGATCAGTTCTTCAATGTTCTCGCGCAGAATCGTGTGCTTCTTGGCTTCGACGTCGATCAGTTCAATCGCCGTCTTACTTTCGGAAGCGAGTAAACCGGTGAAGACTTTGCCCTCGTCAGTCTGCACGGTGTAGATGCGGAAGTTGCCTTCGACCGAACGGCTGGGGTCGAGGATGTGAATGACCAACTCATGTTTCGGATGAACCGCCATGCCGGTCAGGTCGGGGCCGATTTTCGTTCCCTCGCCGGAGTGCGTATGGCACTTCGCACACGTCTTCTTGAAGACCGCCTTGCCGTTGGCGACATCGCCGGTCTTTTCAATCGTCGGCATCAATTCGTCAATGACTTTCTGGCGGTCAGGATTCGGCAGCCCGCCCCCTTTGGCCAACAGTGGCTTCACGCGAGCAGCGAGATCCTTGTCTGGGTGCGTGGCAAGCGCCTGCTTCTGCTCCAACGATAAGTCCGAGAGTTCAATCGTTCCCGCCTCGACCGCCGCGATGAGCGACTTAGTCCAATCCGCACGTGCGAGCATTCCTCGCATTGCGGTCTGCCGTACGCTCGGGGTTAGCGTTGGCCAGGTGGCGATCAACGAGTCACCCGCAGCCGTTGACTCGCTGAGACCAATCGCTTCGACCAGCCCGTTGGCCAACTCAGCCGACGTGCGTGGCGTGATGAGCTTGGCGATTTCCACAGCGACCGCCGGGTCGGACTTTTGGAATTCAACCAATCGCTTGGCGGCAACGATGCGTTCGACTTCTTTCGCTTTTTCATCCGACAGAACTGCACGAAAACCTTTCGCGATCTCACCGATGTGAGCTTCCAACGCTTTGCTGCCCCAGCGGCTTGCCAAGTTGACGAGTGCTCCGCGCGCGGACGACGGTGCGGTTGTGACGAGCTTGATCAGTCCCTTTTCCGCGGTTGGCGACAACGTGACCGGCTTGTTCTTTGGCCAGCCTTTCGACAATCCAACGACGATCGCTTCCGTTGCAATTGCGGCAACCTCTTTCGGTTCGGCGTCGGCCAGCAGTTCGATGATCGAGCCGACCGAATCCACCGGAGCTGACCGCGCGTAATGCTCGCTGATGATCGTCAGTGCGTTACTCGGAGGGCTTGCCAGTTTTGCTCCACTGGTCTTGGCCACGAGCGTCAGGAACTGCGCGTCATGCTGAGCTGCGGCCATAATCAGCGCGTCGTTCAGCCAACGGTCTTCGCTACCAATCGACGCGAACGCGATTCGAATTGCTTCGGCCACTTCGGCGGAGGACGGCATCTCTGCCAGAGCCAACAACGCCGCGAGTCGCACTTGAGCGTCACGAACTCGCAACGCTCCCGATTTCAAAATCGCCTTCGCGAACTGATCATTTCGAGGCACCACTGCCAGCACGTTGCGTCGGACACCCGTGGATGGATGATCGAGCGCCACGAGCAACGCCTTGTTCGCGTCCGGGTTAGAGCCGTTCAACGCACCACGACCGTGCAAGATCCACAGCGCATGAACCACCTCGGCATTCTGTCCGATCTCATCCACCGCGTGATCCTGAATCGCGACAATTAACTGTTGCAACACATCCGCATTCTTGTTCTCCACCATCAACCGTTGAGCGTGCGAGCGCCACAACTTGTTGCCCGTCTGCAACGCATCAAGCTGGCCTTCGACCGTCAAGAGATCCGGTTTCGGTGGGATGATTGTCGATTCGCTCCCGTCACCTTGCCACACAACGCGATAAATCCGCCCATGTTTTTTGTCTCGCAAATCGATCTCATAAGCGTTCCCCTTGCCAGTCTTGTAGCCGGCCGGCGTCGGGTTGTGTTGCACGATGATGTTGTACCAGTCGATCACCCAAAGCTGACCGTCGGGACCGACCTCGGCCATGATCGGAGCCGACCATTCGTCATCGCTGGCCAGAATGTTCCACGGATTGTTGGAACGGAATCCGGCTCCGTCGGGCCGCAGCACAAACGTCGAAACCAACTTGCCGGTCGGCTCGCAAACGAACGCGGTACGATTCCAGTACTCTTTCGGCCAACTTCTCGCGGTGTAGAGCGCATGCCCTGCCGCGGCTGTGAAGCCGCCATGCCAATCGACTTGCCGTACCTTGTCGCTGAACGGTTCGATCTTGTTCCGATCCGCGATGCCCCCCAGCACACTGCTCGACCAGCCGCGAACTTTTTCGTAATAGCGATTCGGGATCGGCAGGAATTCGCTCGGATTGCCGTTCGCCGTCGAGCCGAAGATCAGACCCTCTTCACTCAGGCCCAGGCCCCAAGTGTTGTTGTTGGTCGAGCGCAGGAACTCGACATCCTTCACAGCGGCCTGGTCGTTCTCGCCTTCCAAACGGAATCGGAAGAACCCCATGCGGAACGACTCGCCAGTCTTCTTGCCGTCATCGAACACGGGCTTCGAGTTGTTATAGCCCTGCATCCCGTAGTACCAGTTGTCGAGTCCGTACTGGAAATTGCTCACGCCGCCATGCGTGTCGCCGAGTGCCCAGCCGGTGATGAGCACTTTGCGAACATCCGCCTTGTCGTCGCCGTCGGTGTCTTTGAGATACACAGTCTGAGTGCCGTCCTGCACGATCGCTCCGCCACGATAAAACGCGATCGCGGTCGGGATGCTCAACCCTTCGGCAAAGATCGTGAACTTGTCCGCCTTGCCGTCGCCGTTCGTGTCCTCACAGATGCGTATGCGATCGCGACCTTTCGTCGGCTCTCGCAGTTCGTTCGGATAGTCGAGCGTTTCACACAGCCACAGCCGGCCCCGCTCGTCCCAGTTCATTGACAGCGGCTTGCCGATCTCCGGGTCCGCCGCGTACAGCTCCACCGCGAAGCCAACCGGCGTGATGAAGTGCTTGATCGACTCTTCTGCAGACAGCGGCTTTTGCAACTTCTTAACCGGCTCGGCGATGACGCCCCACTGTTTACTTGGCGGATAGAACGGGATCACCGAATCGATGTATTCAAACGGCTTCACGTCCTTTCTCGGAGCGGTCATCTCCGGCCGATCGGCAAAGCTCGGTACTTGGCTGACGTCGTCATGACAGGCCCAGCGAATGCCACGCTCGACGAGATTCTGAAACCCTCGATTGCCCCACGTTCGTTCGTCGTGCCCCCAAGCGGTATAGAAAACTCGTCCCTTTCCGTGAGTCCGCACCCAGGTCCACGGCTCTTGGCCTTCACCTTCGGTGCGCGTCTCCAGAACGACACGATCTTTATCGTTGTGCTTCGCGTGGACGTAGGTCTCATCCCAACTTTCGAAACCTTTATAGCCATTTAACAGCGGATGCGATTTACCGGCTTCGGTCGTCGCGACACGAAATGTCCCGGTCCCGTGACGCTGAAACTGAGCACCCATCAAGGCAACTACATCGTCGTTGTTCCGAAAACAGTAACTCGCACAATGC
>JANMIF010000394.1:0-15439 GCA_031375695.1 Planctomyces sp. | reverse complement strand
CGTGGACCAGCGCACTGCAACGTCGGCATCCTGACTCAAAAAAACTCATCGCAGCCTCCTTGCTACGTGGGACTTGTTACATCCACACAGTCGCAGGAGGCTGCGATTTTGTTAAGACGAATTGAACGGTATTGGGCCTAGGCTACAAATGTCAGTGCTAGGTCGTCGCTAAATCCTGGCTAAGCTTCGACAATCGAGGCGGCGTTTGAAGTAAGAGGATGATGACATGTGTTCGCTGAGATGTTCGTTGACGAATGCCAGCCTCCTGGTATTGATCGCGGCTACTCAACCGGTTCTTGCTCAAGGAAATGGCAAAGGCCAGCAAGCGGTCAAATATGGTGCTGGGGGAGTTAATCCGCAGCAGATGCAACAATCCATTCAACGCATCAATCAGCAGTTACAGCAGGGGGGCAAGGAACTTAAAGTCGCCGGCGAAAAGGCGAATGAGGCGAGTGCGGAGTGGCAGAAGGTCGAACTGGAGCACAAGAAAAACGGGAGAGAGATCTCGCAAGCCAAGAAGATGGCGGAAGCGGAGGCGAAGAGTGATCCGCAGTTAAAGGCAGCGCGCGCGAAAACCGATGAACTGCGGCAACGGTTGGCCGACATTCGTAAGACCGTCGCAGCTCGATTAGCCAAGGACAACGAAGAGTATCAGACAGCGATGAAAGCTCATTTTGAGGCGTTGGAAGAACAAAAAGCAAACTCCAAATCAGAGCCCGAAATTCGCAAGGCCCTTTCACAGAACGTGAACGAGATGGGCCGGAAGATGCAGTTGATCGAAGAGGTCGCAATGGTGGACAACTCCGATGCCAAGCGAGTCAATGCGGAACTCAAACAGGCGTTGGCCGAGATGGCGGTAATCGTGAGGAAAAACAACGAGGCGATCGAAACTGATCAGCGGTTGTCGTCAGCCAAAGTCGCGTTTCAGCGAACGCGTGACGAACTGAAAGCAGCCACAGCCAAGCGAGATCAAGCGGTCGTAGCGGCCAATCGCATCCAGTCCGTCATGCAAGCGATGATCCGCGAACGCTCGGGATATGAGGCTCAGCAGCAACTCATGCAGAGGTCTCAGGCAGCCCAGCAGGGCCAGAACGGCAACAAGAATCGTGGCGGCAAACGCTGACGAAGGTTGGGACTCCGTCCCGACCTTCAGTTCACGGACACCGACTTTCTCACAAATCGCCCAATCATTTCAAACGTGGAAACAGCGCTTCTCGCATGCCCGCTGCCGGGCGGTTCGTCGCGGCGTCCCAATACTTGAAGCCGGCCTTCCAATCCCAGATTGCCCAGCCAATGCCGGCTTGATCGAGCTGTTCGCGAAAGAGCCGGTAATAAGCCGCTCGCGAGTTGGGGTCGGAATTCGACAAACAGCCGAACTCACCGAAATGAACTGGTCGGCCAAAGTAATTTGACCATTCGACCGCCTCCGCGATGTGAGCTTGAAACACTGCCGGACCGCAGGGATTCTTTGCGGCGGGTTGCGAGTTGTACTGCTTGATCCAATCGACGATCGACGAATTGTTCAGCGCCTGCGGACTCAATTCCAGCGGCTTGTCCGGCGGTCCCGGAAAGCGAATGCCGGAGAGCAACTTCACATCCGGCCCGGCCCAACTGGCTCCTTGATGTGTGAAGAAAAATGGATCGTAGCAGTGCAGTGTCACAATCAAGTTGTCGTCTTCGCCCGGCAATCGCAGGTTCGGCAACTCGAACGCGCTGTTCCAGCGGCCGGTCGGCACGAAGATCGTTCGCTTCGGATTCGACACACGAATCGCTTGAATCGCTTTCGCAATCAGCGGGTTCAAGACTTCCGTTGTCGTCGCGTCTTTCGGTTCGTTGAGAAGCTCAAACGCCACGGAGTTTGGCTGGGTCGCGTAATGCTCGGCGAGTTGTCGCCAGACTTTAAGAAAGTTGTCGCAGTGATCATCGGGCTTCGAGGTCAAGTCGTCGTAGTGATGAATGTTGATCAGCACCCCAAGCTTGAGCTTCACCGCTTCGGCCATCAGCGAATCGACCTTCGCGTAGATTTCGTTCGCGAGGCGGAAGTCCGATCCCGACGCATAATGATGCCAGCCAATCGGCAACCGAATGTGATCGAAGCCTTCGGCAGCCGCATGACGTACATCCTCGACGGAATGCGGCAGAGACCAATTTTGATCCGGCGGCACTTCCAAATAGTTGCCGAAGTTCACGCCGTGCCGAAACTGTTTTGCGGCACGATGCGCCGCCGAGTCACGATCGGTGAGACGCGCCATCTCGACAAAACCGGGTGGCCGAGCGGCTCGCACAGACGCTTTGATTCGGACCGGCTGATTCGCCGTCACCGCGAGCTTGGCGTACCACGCTCCATTGTGCCACGTTGATGCCACGAGTTTCCCGTCTGCGGCCGGAGTCTCAGATGTCGCTTCCAGCACCGAGCCACCGCCAGGATTCCAGCCACGCGGCGTGCCGTTGACGATCTCCTCAAAGCTGCCGTTCGGCAACTTCGCCCCTTCGACTTGAATCGCGTCCCACAGAGTTTCCATGCGAAAAATGAATCCGCTTTTCGGTGTGACCTCTTCCCAAGCTCCTCGAAGCGACAATGTCACTTCGCCCGATTTCGCCGGCACGAATTGAATCTGCCACTCGCGCCAACCGCGCGGGCTGACTGGTCCACTAACGACATAACCACGAGGCTGCTCGGCCGGCGCGGTCCAAGTCATCCGCCCGATCTTCACCGATCCTCTGACTGTTTCACCGTCTCGCAGTTCGCCAACCGCCGGGGAGGCCAACAGATCGAATCTCGCCTCGCTCGCCAGCTTGTATGGGGACTCGGCCGCACGACCGCTCGCGTCGCACATCCACAGGATCATGAATAACAACGCCAAACGAAACATGTTGGCTCCCATTAGCGACGTTTCGGCCCGAAATTGGTCACGTCGCGGTAGCGATACGTACCGCCGTTTTCGCGGGCGAGTTTTTTCAAAAAGTTCTCGCCCGGTAATTCCGTGCCGCGACCGAATTCCACGCAATGAATCTTCGACCGGCCGGCATTCAGCGTTTTGATTTCGTTCAGCTCGCGAGCCGACAGGATCGGTTGATCGGCATCCGTCAAAAAGAAGACGTGCTCCGGTTGATACCGCAGCGCCTTTTTCAACGGGGCCATGTGCTCGGTCCCGCCGTCCGGCTGCACGCTGGAAATAAACTGCCGAGCCAACGTGCGATTGATATCGGTCGCCCATTGTAATTGCGGCCGGTCATCCGCACCGCGCAGTTCGACGAAGTTCGTGTTGTAAAAGATGACTTGAAACTGCTGCGTCTGTTCCAGCGTGGCCAAACTCGCCACCAATTCTTCCTTCGCAATTCGAATGGCGTTGTGATCGTACATGCTGCCGGAACGATCGAGCACGTACACAAACCGATTTCCTTTGGCGACGACGTCAAAAAAGGTGGTCTCGCCAAACCCACCCGTTTGGCTGGGGTCGTCGCTGCGCCGGCCAGTCGGCTTGACCCATTGCGTTGCGTCGGTTTGACCTCCCGTGCCGCGCACGGGGCCAGGCCCCAACACCGGCAACCCGGACTTTCCCGACGACTTCAACAACTCATTGACCGCCGCGTCCTCACCTAACATTGACGGCTGCTCTTGCCCCGGACGACCGTCGTCTGGCCGAACCGCTTCCGCAGGATTCGCGATCTCATTTGCCGCCGCAGGCTCCGCCAATCCCGGAGCAACTTTGACATGCAATCCGACTTCACGAAACGAACCGTCTCCTGCTTTCGGCCCGACTGCTCCCGATGTCACGCAACCGCGTAGCATCACCGTGATCAAGCAAAACATCACAACATGTGATGCCACCGACGCCAGCCAACTCGGAATGATCACGTCCGGCCTAAACTGACCGTCGTCAACATTTGTGCCAACTCGAATTGGACCGATGGTCGGCATGACAAACCCTGGAGAGCCTTCCATTCCAATGCCATTTCGAAACTCGAAATGTCAGATACAAACGATTTGTTCCAAATGAACGGAGAGTTGCGTCGAGCCGCAATACTCCAAGTTGCAAATCACGGAGCGGCCGCCTCTTTCTTGGCTTTTGGGTTGACCGGTCGCGCCGGACCTTTGACGACCGGTACACGCTGATCATCCGGCTGGAAGATCCATTCGGGATCACCCTGCTCGCGGAACTCGACTTCTTGCGGAGAGAATTCGTCTCCCGGTCGCCAATAACGTTGAATCAAAGTCTTTCGCCAGACGATTGGTTTTTCTTCATCGTCAACAATCCGCTCGGGCGTGATTGTGTAAAACCAAAGTTGATCATCTGGATTGCTTGGCGGTGGCTTTCGTTCATCGAACAAGTTGTAGACTTCGGAGGCTGCTTTCCAAGATCCTTTGCCGTCCCAAATTTGATCCGAAAACGTCAGCTTCCGGGCTTTGATCCGTTCGGCGAGGTCCGAGTACTTCGCTGGACCACGGACCAATTTATAGCCATTGGAAAAGCCCGACATCACGATCGTATGGAAGTCCGCTTCGGGATCGACGTCGCGCCAGATCGCGACACCTAACAGAGCCTGTTCTTCCGCTTCGGCCGGCGTAATTGGCGGAATCGAGCCGACAATCTCGACGCTGTTTTTCAGCTTCAATCGCTCACGGGCCATGATGGCCTTCTGAGCTTCCGGAATCAGCACATCTTCATACAACTTCTGACCGTTGTCGTGCGTGATTAAGGTGATCTCTGGCACGAACAACGGCGGTGCCACATCGATGTCGAAAGAATTCTTCGGATCCGTGTCGGAAGCGTCTTTCTTCTGTCCCAAATCTCGCTGCAACACTCTGTAAACGAGATACCAGATGTCTTCCTTGCGTAGCTCGCCCGACTTTGGATCGGGCAGGTCCACCTGGATTTTGCGTAGCGACTTGAAATGAACTTCGAGCACCCACAAATTGGTTTGACTCGCTCGCTCGTCGCCAGACGCAACCGGAATCGCTCGGGATTTGAAGCCCTTGTTTGGCTTCTCCGACTGCGCCGAAACCGGGACCGCTTCGCCAATCAACAGCAGCCACAGGCCGACAATTCCCAAAGTTCGCCACATTATTTATCTCAATCTCAAAGTTGACGCCGCCCCGCTCGCCTTGCAAATCAAGTCTGTCACGGCTTTAGGTTATATCCATGTAAAAACTGGGGGGTCAAGACGTTGTCGCTTTGACACAGACGGCTCACAATGTCCGGCATGACCGATCCGATAGCACATAACTTGGCGAATGTCACGGCGGAAATTACGGCGGCCTGTACTCGCGTGGGCCGGTCTCCGAACGAAGTACAAATCGTCGCCGTCACTAAATACGCCCAGCCAGCTTGGATCGAGCGGCTGATCGAACTGGGAGTTCGTGAACTTGGCGAAAGTCGCCCGCAACAGCTTGTTCAACGCGCAGGTCAGTTCGCGACCGACGTTTGTTGGCATTTGATCGGGCACTTGCAGCGGAACAAAGTGAAGCCAGTTTTGCCGCAAACCGTCTTGATTCACTCGGTCGATAGCTTGCGACTGCTGGAACGGATTTCCGAAGTCGCCGCCGAGTTGTCGTTGTGTCCGCGCGTCTTGCTAGAGGTCAACGTCGCGGACGAGGCCTCGAAAGACGGTCTGCTAGCGGCGGAGCTACGATCGCAATGGCCCGCTTTTCAAGCCGTGTCGCATGTAGAAATCGCGGGGCTGATGACAATGGCCCCGCTGGCCGACAACCCGGAAGCCGCTCGGCCAATCTTTCGTGGATTACGACAACTTCGCGACGAACTGGCGACAACCGCCGCGCCTCAGGTCCGATTGACCGAACTCTCGATGGGCATGAGCGGCGATTTCGCCATCGCCATCGAAGAAGGCACCACGATCGTGCGAATCGGCAGCCGGCTGTTCGATGGCCTGGAGCCGCGTGCTGACAAGTAACCCGCAACGGCAGCGAGGACGAGCGTCCCACAACACGCGGAATTCCACGCCTTGCCGAGCACTCGCCCTCGCTGACGTTTCGGAATATCGAACTTAGACCAATTCGCTGACCAATTTCCGTTCGTCGACGAGGTACTGCGGGCGACCGTTGGGGTCGATGAGCGTGGCCGTGTCGGGGTCGATGCCGAGTTGCTTATAAACGGTCGCGAAGATGTTTTGCAGGTGGATCGGCCGAGTCGCAGGGATCTCTCCCAAGCGGTTGGTCGAGCCGATGGCTTGGCCGTGTCGGAATCCGCCGCCGGCGACGAAGAAGAATCCGGCGCGTGCCCAGTGGTCTCGGCCCGCTCCGCCGTTGATCCGCGGCGTGCGGCCGAACTCGCCCGACATCAGGATGATCGTGTCGTTCAGCAGGCCGTGAGCGTCGAGGTCTTGAATCAATGTGCTCAGCCCGTTGTCGAGGTTCGGCAACTGCGTCTTGAGATGGCCGAAGTTATTGCCGTGCGTATCCCAACTGCCCCACGAGAACGACACGCAGCGTGTCCCCGCTTGAATCAGTCGCCGAGCCAGAATCATGCGTTGGTTCTGCTGATCCTTCTCGACGCCGTAGCGTTCGAGCAGTCGCGGGTCTTCCTTTCGCAGGTCGAGCGCCTTCGCGACTTCGCCGGAGGTGATGAGATTGACCGCTCGTTCGGTGAAGCTGTCGAGCGCGGTCATCATGCCGCGCGAATCAACTCCCTGCCGAGCACTGTTGAGACCTGAGAGAAGAGCCTTGCGATCACCCAAACGGTTGAGCGTCACTTGTTGATTGAGCGAGAGGTTCTGGCGACCGACTCCGTCTGGCACGAACGGAGCGTGAATTTGGCCGAGGAAGCCGGGCTTTGAAGTTTGCGTCAAGTCCACAAACGTCGGGGCCGAACCCTGCACGGTGAACTGTGCTGGTCCCCACAACTTGGACATGACCGAACCGACGCTCGGATGTCCGCCGATGGACCGCAACGTAGCTTCCGGCCAGCCGGTGTCGGATTGGACGTTGGTGTGCTCTTCGCTGATACCGGTCAGTGAGCGAACGACCGAGAACTTGTCAGCGACTTGCGCCAACTTCGGGAAAAGTTCACAGATGTCAAAGCCCGCGCAGTTGGTCGCGATCGGCTTGAACTCGCCGCGAATCTCGGACGGGGCTTCCGGCTTCAAATCGAACGTGTCGTGATGCGTCGGCCCGCCGCTCAAAAAGATGTTGACGATCGACTTCTTTGAGCCGCCTGTCGCGGCTTGGCTTTCCAAACGCAGCAGGTCCGCCAGCGTCAGACCGCCGACTCCCAGCGCCCCAATTTGCAAGAACGACCGGCGGGGAACCGAATCACAGGAGCGTTGTCGTTGACCAAGAAAAGTCAGCATGAGCAGGACTCCTAAAATCAAGGCGGGTAAATTCAGCCACATCGGGCGAGGCATTGTGCCTTCTATCGGCAGGATCAACAAGCTCTGATGTGAAAAGTTATGTTCTCGGATGACAACGAGATGACATTGATTATTTCGTCGCGTGCTGGATGACATTCAGCAGCGAGCGGTCGCCCGGCGCGTCTTGGCCGAGTTCCCAGATCATGACTCCACCGAGTCGGGAGCTCTTGGCGAAATCGACTTTGCGTTCGATGGTGCGCGGACCGTTGAAGGACACGCCGTCGATCTCGTCGATCTCGGAAGCGGGCGAGTACTTTTGCACGATCTCGGCATACGTCAACGTGCGGTCACGCGCAGTGATCCCTCGGACGTAAAACGGCACACCAAGCAGCAGCTTGTTGGCCGAGACCTTTCGATCGAGGAGCGATTGGATGTCGCGTTGCGCGCCGTCGAATGTCGAGTGCCGGCCTTCCTGGTCGTAGGCCATGACGTGGACCGCATCGACCGCTTGAAACGCCGCCGGCGTAAGTTGCTGCCACGCGGCAATCGTCACGGAAACCGCGAGGCCATGATCCTGAAAGGCCGTCTTCGTTTCGATCAGCAACCGGGCGTAGTTCTGTTGCTCCGATTCATTGGCCGGATGTTCCCAATCAAAATCGGTGCCGTCAAAACGGTGATCGAGGCAGAATCGCGTGACCTCCTGCACGAACCGTTTTCGCGATTCGGCTGAAGCCGACATCGCCGCGAATTCTTTCGATCGGTCCCAACCGCCTATGCACAAGATTAAACCGACTCGTGTGCGCTGTTTGATTTGCTTGAGCCGCCGCAATTGATTCGGGGCCAGCCGTTTCGTATCGAGTCGGCCGGACGCCTCTGGCTCGGCGGAAAACACGACCAAATCCGTCACACACCGCGCAGCCAATTCGTCAAATGTGTCCAGACGATAGTCAGGCAAATAGCCGACAACTCGAAAAGCCGACGCGGGCTGAGTGGCTCCGCTGCCAAGTCCCTGCGGTGTTTTGTCGTCCGCGAGCGACGGATTCAGCAGGCTGAGCCACGAGCCAATCGCGGCGAAAAAACAAGTGACGAGCGGCAACGATCGGTGTGCGGCAAGTCGATGTGTTTTCACGAACTCATCCTTTCGTCGCTCACGCCACGTGCGCCACAAAGCTCAAATGGTCTTCACGTCAGCCAACGGATCGGCGGTGAAATCGACCACGATGTCGCCGGCATATTGGAAGAACCAGTCGGTGCCATCGTCGCCGGTCAGGCTGTCGGCGGTACTCGAATCGTTCAACACCGTCGTCTTGTTGAGTTTGCTCGTGCCGTTCAAGCCACCGCCATTGAACAAATTGGCTTGCCGCGTCGCCAAATCTCCGGCGCTGGTCCACTCTGCCATGATCGCGCTGAGCGCGGTGGCGGTGTTGATCGTCGAGGCGATTGTGCCACCGATCAAGATGTCGTCGTCACCGTTGCCGCCAATCGTGTCGAGGCCGCCGCCACCGATCAGCAAGTCTCCGCCGCCGCCGCCGATCAGCACGTCGTTCTTGGTGCCACCTTGCAGAATGTCGTTCCCTTCACCGCCGTCCAGCGTCACGGCTCCGAGCGAAAAGCCAGACGCATCCAGCCGATTGTGGCCGGAGCCGCTCGTCAATCGCGCCGTTTCTATTGCCTTGATCGTGTCAGTCCCTAAACCGGTCAGAGCCGACTTCGTGAGTTTGAAATCGACATCGCCCGACTCCTCGATACGATCGAGCACACCGGTTCCGCCATCCAAACTGTCGTTCCCAAGCCCGCCGGTCAGCACGTCGTCGCCGCTGCCACCGCGAATCGCGTCGCGACCGCTGCCGCCGATCAGCACGTCGTCGCCGTTGCCACCTGTCAGCGTGTTGATGCCGCTGGCCGCAAACCCCGACACGTCAATCCACCCGCCGACGAGAATCGCCAAGCTCAGCGAAGCCGCTTCCAAGGAACTCAACACATCGTCGCCATCGCCATTCAGGGCCGTATCGGTCAGCAGATAATTCAGACCGCCGGCCCCGATCACCGTATCAAGGCCGTCGCCTCCCAGCAGTTGATCGTTGCCGAGATTCCCCGTCAGCTTGTCATTCCCCACGCCGCCATCGAGCAAATCATTCGCGATTCCGCCAGTCAGCACATCATTGCCATCGCTGCCGTCGAGCGTCACCGGTCCGAGAAACAACGCGGTGTTGAACAGATCATTGCCACGAGCGCCGGTGAACACCGCCTCGTCGATGTTCGACAGGGTGTCAGTCCCCCGCCCGCCCGTTAGACGAGTCGCCGTCAATATCAGCGACAGTGCCGACGTAGTCCCCTCGACCGCCGATTCCACCAGCCGATCATTGCCACCGAGTCCGCCGTTGAGAATATCGTTCCCCGCCTCACCGCTGATCGTTTCGTTGAAGTCCTCCGACCCGATGATCGCGTCGTTTCCAGCTCCACCCTTCAGCACGATGCTCGACAGCAATAAATATAGGCCGCTTGACAGCCCCGTCAGATTCATCGAATCGGCCGCCGTACCGCCTGTCAGGCTGATCGAACGCACCGTCTCCGGATCAACATCCGGTTGCACGACCGCACCGAGCTTCACTTGCAGATGCCCGTTCGGCAGCACGATCGCCGTCAACACCGTGCTTCCCGGAGCGGTGTAAATCAAATCAACTGGAACGGGGTTCGTGACAGCAGGCGCAACCGGCACGTTCAGAACATACGTTTGCACGACGCTCTGCGCCGCACCCCAGGTGCTACTGAACACCAGTTGCGATCCGTCCGGCGAGACCGACGGCAGCGTGTTCCCCGAATAAAACTGGTTCGCAATACTCGTCCGGTGATGTGCCAGATGAGTCGTGCCCCCCGCTCCAAACGGGTTGTCCAAACGGATCGAGACCAATTCACCTTCGAAGTTGCTTCCACGAGCTAGGTCATTGAAATACGTGACGAAAACCCGACCTGGATTGAGCGTGTTCGTAGCGGTCACATGAGTCGCCAGATTTTCGTTCACCGGATCGGTCAACGAGCGAAACGAATTATCCCCGACCTTGAACGCCAACACGCTGCCGACTCGACCCAATTTCGTGGCAACTTCGTTCTGCGGGAAGAGCCGCGCGTTGAATTGCCCGCTGACTCCCACGACAAACACATCGCTGCCGTTCTCGCCCAACGCGAATGTCGGATGCGACCAATTCACCGGCATGAACCCCAACAGCCGATCTCCCGGCGACTGGAACGAGTTGTCGGCGGTCAACTCGGGCATCACATGCGACGAGATCGCGCTCGTCACGAGATTCACATCGAACATCCGCCACGACCGGGCGTTGTCTGATTGACCGTACGACACCAGCACCTGCTGGCCATTCGGCGAGAACCACAGATTCGCGGTGTCGAGCAGATATCCCGTCGGCAGTCCGGTGACATTCGCAATCCCGTTCAACTGAGCCACGACCGGATTCACACCGACCGCCGGATTCAAATCGACAACGAACAGCGAAATGTTCGACGAGGTCCGCGTCAGGCCTTTCGTCACTCCCAGCATGGCGGCGTATTCGTGACCGCCGACATACACGATCGCGGCTTTCGCCGAAAACAACTTGTTGAACGGCAACGTCACCGTGTTCAACACATTGCCGTTCGTGACGTCGTACTTGATGATCTTGTCGTCGTTCGCCACGACCGCCGGCAACGAACTGGCCGACGCGTCATCCCCAAACGACGGCGAAAAGAATCCGTATTGCACATCCGGCTGCGAAGGGTTTTGGCTCCAACGGATATTCGGCGACTTCCCCGTCATGTCCATCTGGAACAACGGCGTGTGCGTGTGCCCATCCAGCATGAGGTAATACGGCTGCCCCGGATCGTTGCTTTTGACCATCAGCTTCGAGCCGTCAATGTTCCAAGCCGAATCGGTGACATAACGCGTGCCGAAGAACCCGCTCCAATACGTGTTCACCGTCCCGCCGGTATTCAACGGCAACGTCAGCGGCGATCCTGGATCGCCCGTGATTCGCGTGATCGGAGCACCGTAAGTCGGATCACTGAGCGTCGCCAGATAGCCGGGTTTCGTCATGTTCGCTGGAAAAAATCCCGGATTGTCGGTGCCATACACCGACACGCTGACCGATTCGATCAGCTCACGATCGGTCAGCACATCCGCAGTCGCCAAGACCGAATCGCCCGGGATAAGCAAGAAGTCCTGGCCGCGGCCGCCAGTGATGGTGTCTTGCTGATAGTCGTCATACAGCGATCCGTTGTCCGTCGGCTGTACCAGCGATTTCAGAAAGTACGGATGACTCGTCGCCGTCAGTGTCGCTACGCGAGTCGCGTACGCTGCCGCTCCGTTCCAGTCGTCGCGCAGCCTGACGAGTGCCGGAAGGTTCCCTTCGAACTTGGACAACCCTCCGAGCATCAAATCATCCTCATCGCCCCCGTCAACGACATCACTCCCAGTGCCGCCAATCAGAACATCTCGCCCCGGTCCGCCCACCAGCGAATCGTTTCCTTGCTGCCCCAGCACGATGTCCGCATCCTCTCCGCCGTCGATCGTGTCGTTGCCAAGCTGACCTTGCAGCGTATCGTTCCCGGTTCCACCCGCCAGCGTGTCGCCTCCATCACCGCCGAGAATCGAATCGTCCCCGTCTCCTCCCTCCAGGAAATCGGCGTTCGAAGTTCCGATCAGCGTGTCGCTACCGCCACCGCCTCGCAAAGTCGCACGTCCGGGAAAGTTCGCCGCCTGGAGCGAATCGGTTCCGACCCCGCCGCTGAGGTCCACTTCTTCAATCGAGTCCAGATGATTGTGCTCGACCAGTGCTCCGCCATTCATCACGTTCAACGAAAACTGAAACACATCGAACCCGAAGTCCGCCGACTCCATGACGCGATCCACGCCGTTGCCGCCGTACAAACAATCGTCACCTAACCCGCCGGTGATTGTGTCGTCCCCCAACGACCCGCGCAACGTGTCGCCCCCGTCGCCACCAGACAGACTCATCGGCACCGCCAACGGTGTCGTACTTTCAAACCGATCGTTCCCCGCCGCCGCATCGAACACGATCCGCGAAACGCTCGACAATTCGAACGTCTGCTGAACCAATTCCTCCGGCCCAGACGCAACCCGCACTCGCAACGTCGTCGGGTTATCGAGCGACACCGTCACCTGATCCGAGTTCGCTGTTCCCGTGATCAAAACAACCCCCGTCACACCGTCAAGGTTCACGGTCGCTGTGGGGAGACGGCGAGACTCCAACAACTGACACGACGGCGGCAAACCAATCGGTTGCGACCGACGATCCGCCGGTTTCCGGAACCTCCAACGGTCCGCCAGCATCTGACACAGCCAAAATGAGATCCGCATGTTGTCTCGTCCAGTGGGCATTAACCAAGCATATCTCGCTCCGTCGAAGTTGCGCTGGAATCCTGTCGGGATATTGTTTTTTTCAACCGGGGTCAGTTCCAGGGCCACACTCTCGCCACCGCTTGCCATACGAGCCAGCCCATTACGAGATATTTCCGCCAAATTTCAAACTCACTCGCTTACAATCCGCGCCCCGCCCCAGTAGCCGAATTCAAACGACCAATCGTTGGCTTGATTGACGAGGCCTAGGGTGAGTTCTTGGCCGGCGAATTTGCTCAGGTCGACGGTGAGCTTGCGCCAGCCGTTGGAACACGTTTCTTTCGAGATCATTTCGTCGGCGAGGCGTTCGCCGTTGCCTCGGATGACGAGTCGCCAGTCGCCGCGCGGGTCGTGAGCGACATCAAGGATCAATGTCGTCTTCTTGCCGACGGGGGGCGTCAGCTTTTGAGTCAGCACGCACGGCGTGTCACGAGAGACCGGGTGCGTGCGGAGGACGCTGTCTCGGTTGAAGTGGTTGTTGAGGAGTGCGACTCCTCCTTCGCCACAAGCGATCGTGGTGAAGCCGGGGAGGACTTCGGCGATCAGCGATGAGAACTCGGCGGGGTTGGTGCTGTCGCGCGGGGTGACGGCGGAGACCCCGGGCAGACGCTTCGCGGTCTTGTCCTTCGGGTGCTTGTCGAGTGTGATGAAGGCGAACAGGTCGATGATCTCCTTTGGGGTCAGATCCTTCTCCAGGCCCTCGGGCATCAGCGACACTTCGTGGAGTTTGAACTCGTCGATCTCGTCACGCGGGATGACCTCCAGCTTGCCGACGGCGACGGCCACGGGAGCGTCCGGCGGCGCGGCTGATCGACTCTTTGACGAGACATCGACAGGCTTGAGGACCACGCGCTGCGGGCTGTCTTCGACCAGCAAGCCGCCTCGAATACGCCCAGATTTCGCCAGGACGATGCAGACGCGATAGCCGGCTCCAATGACCAGGCTGGGGTCGAATACGTTCGAGAGGAGTTGGTTGAAATCGTTGCGGCCGTTCGAGGTGATGTCGGGGCCGATGTCCGGGCCTTCGCCGTAGATTTTGTGGCACGCGGCGCAGACTCGTTTGAAGACTTTTTCTCCCACGAACGGATCGCCCGGTTTTTGGCGAATGAGCGACTTCATCTCGGCGACGACTTTTTCTCGATCGGGATTGCGCGTGTCGCGGACTTGGCCCCAATGGCGGCTCAGCAAGGCGGACAGCTCGGCGTCCTTGAGAGCCTGGATGCGCCGCGCTTGATTCACGTTGATGGCGGTCGCCACGATTTTTTTCTCGCCGACTTGCGACAGCAGTTGCTTGGACCAGCTTGCTCGCTGAGTCAGCAGTTCGATGGCCGATGGCTGGAGTTCGGGGTCGAGGCTCGCGTATCGCGTCAGCACGACGTCGGCGACTTTGGGATCATCGAGCCGGCCGAGGGCGGTCAGGATTTGAGATTTGAAATTTGAGATTTCCGATTTGTCGCTCAGCGCTGCGACAACGGATTCCAGCACGCCGTTGTCCTTCGCGGCGATGAGCGAGTTGAGCGCCTTCAATCGCAGGTCCGGCTGGACGTCGCGTGTCGCGAACGAGCGGCGGACTTGCGGCAGGCCGCGCGGGTCGCCCCACGAGACCGCCAGCAGCGCGGCTTCGCCACCGAGCGGATGACTGGTTCCGTCGGCCAACAGCGGCGTCAGGAGTTCGGCCAGCGCGGCTTTGAGTTGATCGAGTTTTTCCCCTTTCAATTCGCCCGACTGCACCTTGGCCGAGATGACCTCCAGCACTTGCCGCCCGACTTGCGGATGATCGTCCCGCAGCAACGCAAACAGTTTTCCAATCGGCTGCGCATCAAACTTCTGCCGGCCGAGGATGCGCTCGGCGACGCGCGGCATGAGATCGGCGACGGGTTTGGCTTTTAGGTACTGATGTTTTGCGATGCTTGTAACAAAGACGTCGGCATGTTGTTCGAGATGCGGGTGAAGGTTCTGCCAAATTACGCGCGGGAGAACGGCATCGTCTCCAACTCGTGCAAGATGCGAGAGAAGCGCCGGGATCACCTGTCGGCCATCGTTGAGCTTGGCCAGCCCGATCACCATCTGAAGCCGTTCATGCGGCACTAAGTCGAAAGCGGCCTGGAATTCCCAATTAGCTTCTGTTTCAGGCGGCGTCTTTTGAATATTTTCGTTGAAATCACGCACCACCTTTGCGTCGGTGTGATTCATCCGGATGCTCCAACCTCGAATTGCTCGATCCATCGGCAACGAAAGTTCATCGCGTATCTCCTGACGTTCGGTCGAACCTGCGATAACGAACGTTGCGTGAAGTTTCGTTGTGCGTGACACATTCGGAGACGCCAACAAGGCCAGCATTGAATGCACGATGCTGGCCTTGTTTCGTTCCTGCAACAGCCGCGTGGCCGTCCAGCGGATGAAATCGTTGTTCGCTCCGAGCCGTTCGATGAGTTGCTCGTCGGTCTCCTTTGCGAGATCCATTTGGGGATACAGGCGAACGGCCTGGCGTAAGCCGGCTGGTTGTTCCTTCTTGGCGGCATCGGTTTTTGTCGGATCAACCAGGGGGCTGACGCCGCCCCGTTCGCCGGGCTTCGTACTGCTCTGCTCGCCGGGCTTACCGCTGTATCTGACGCGGTAGAGTCGGCCTTTGAGGCGGTCGATGCCGGCGGGGTCTCGGTTGGCGTCTTGGTAGCAGTGGTAGCGGTCGTACCAATCCAAAATGTAGAGGCAGCCGTCCGGGCC
>JANMIF010000382.1:0-9696 GCA_031375695.1 Planctomyces sp. | reverse complement strand
CCGGCAGCGTCAGGTCTTCGCCGACGCCGATGTACACGAGGCCATAATACACAACCGGAGTAGCAATCAGATGATTGCGAGTGGCTCGGTTGAGCAGGTAGACCGAATCCTTTGGATTGCAGTCGAATTTCCAGAGCAGCTTGCTTTTGCCGTCTTCTCCCTGCGGATCGAACGAATAGAGCCAGCCATCACCGCCAGCGAAAAGGGCTTGTGCTTGTCCATCAAACACACCGTAAGCGGGGGAACTCCACTGGCCATGCAGTACGTTTTCGCCGGGTGTATTGTCGGTCCACAGCACTTCGCCGGATTGCCGATTGAGAGCAAAGAAACTGGGAGCCTCTGGTCGAGGCAGATTGGCATGCCCTTCGTCCACACCGTTCCCTGTGATGACAAACAGGACGTCGCCGACGCAGGCCACATTGCATGAGCACATGTTGTGCTGCGAGATGCCGAGCTTGCCCATCATGTCAAACTTCCAGATCACGTCCGCTTCGTGCTTCTCGTCCCATTCGACATCTGGCTTGTCTGGCTTCTCAGTGAGGAACGGCGTGTCGTTCTCGCCATCGTGATTGCCTTCGGTGTCGAGGCAGATCACTTCACCTCGGCTGGTGACGTACCACAAGCGGTCGCCGATGACCAACGGAGCACAACAGATCCCTTGATTCGGCCAGTCATGCACGCGACCGGTTGGCAGCTTTTCGCTGGAGTGTTGCCACAGAAACTCTCCGGTCTCTTCGTCGAAACAGATCAAACAGCCGAGATCAACCTTAGCCGGGTAACGCTTCATGTAACCCGAACCGTTGTTCGTGCCGATGTACACCTTGCCGTTGGCGATCACCGGATTTCCATACGTTTCGGAACCGAGCTTCGCCGCCCACTTAATGTTTGTGCCATCGTCCACATTCCAATCTGTCGCGATCCCTTTGGCCTCGGGTGTGTTGTTGCGGAAATAGCTGCCGCCAAACGACGGCCAGTCGCCATCTTTCACCTTTTGCAGCTTGATCAACTTGAGCGTTTCGGCCGTCGGATCAAATTTTCCGTTGCCACTGCCAGTTGCTTTCACGGGCTTCTTCTTGTCGATCGACGCGACTTCGTTGTCAGTGGCCGTCGGATGATCGGACTTGGCCTCCCCATCGACTTTCGGCTTGTCTTCGGACTTTGGTTCTTTGGCCGGATCGGCCTTCTCTGCCGGCTTCGGATCAACGGGTTGATTGTCTCCGGGCTTGGCGTCCGTCACGGGACTGTCTTCTTGTTTGGTTTCCGGTTCGGAGTTACCGGTCGGAGCGGCATCACTGCTCGCACCCAAATCGATCTTGGGTGAGGCGGGAGGCGATGAGCTGTCACCACCGCAGCCAGACATCGTCGAGACCACGACAGCCAAAGCCATCACATTCAGATTCCAAAACAACTTCATGATCAACCCTTGAGGTTTCGAGTTTGGTGGTCGCATCTTCTCTACTTGTTCGCTGTCACTGAGATGTTGTCGATGAATACTTCGGCGTTCGTGGCGTTACCGAATAAGCCGGGGCTGCCGTTCCGATTGGGAGTCAAGTCGGCCGCCTCAATCGACCAGTCTTTCGGTTCATCCTCACCTTTCGGCCAAGCCTTGCCTCGGAGAATCACGCGGTCCTCTTTATTCTCGGCTTGAAACTTGAGCGAATACCAAGTGTCCGGCTTCCACGCAAATTTCAACGTCTTCGCGAACCGCAATTCCAGACGCGGGGTCCAGGAGCGAATCTGCAACTGCTGGTGCGAACCCATCAAGTCCAGCGTGTAGCGTTGATTGATCAGCCCCATGTCCGGCATCTTGGCGTTCTTCGTCGAGCCTTTGAGGTCGGCTTGAATCGTATAGTCGTGAAGGTCGATGGGGCCCATCCAGCACTGGCTGCGAGTCCCTTTGGGAATTGTCGTGATCTTGACGAGCGCCGGTCCTGGATGGCCTTCCTTCTCGTTGACTTGATGCCGATATCGCGCACCGATCCAAGTGATCGGGACTTGTTTGTCCGAAATATCGAACGACCACGGCAGCGGCGGCACAATGCGAACTCGCGCGACCGGCGACTTCACACCATCCACTTCGGCCGTGATTTTCGCGGCCACATGAGCCGTTCCGGCGGGAGCTTCAAACACTCCATCATCGTTTACCGAGCCCGCCCCAACGACCGTGAAATTCGTTTTCGTTTCCGCCGACAGCTGTTGTCCTTTAGCGTTGAATGTCCGCACGGCCAACGGAATTTTCTCACCCGGCTTCACCAGCAATTCGACCGGTGAGATTTGAACCTGTGCGACCTTTTGATCTTCTTTGGCGTCCAATTCTTTCAATGCGGGCGGGATCGGATCGGCTTCCACCTTCGCGTCTTTTTCCGCGATGCAATACGTCGCGGTCATCGTCGGGATAAAAACTTTGCCGTGCGAAATGATTGGCGAGCCAATCAGCTCGTCATTATTCATCCGCACATCGCTGAGAATTTTGACTCCCTTAGGGGACTTCTTGTCGGGTTTCATGATGATGAAGCGATCGTACTCACCGACGTAAATTTTTCCGTCGCCAGAGACCGCACTGCCAAACATGCTCCGACCGAGCTTCGTCTTGCCCACTTCTTTACCGGTTTTCACATCGACCACAAACATCGCCGCACTGTCTTCGATGTAGTACACACGACCGTCAAACACCAGCGGGGCTGACTTGCCAACTTCCTTGGCCGGCAATCGCCAGATCAGGTTTTTCTTCGTGATGTCGTCCGCCCCCGACGCCTTGAATGCCAGCGCGGCCCCGAGCGTGGTCGTGTCATCAAAGTTTTGCTCGGCATGACCGGCGTAAACAACTCCGTCGATGACGACCGGCGGCGTGTTGATGCCACGAGTCGAAGCGTCAAAACGCCAGATGATCTTTCCGGTTCGCGGTTGCACGGCGTAAATCGAACCGTCACCAGCTCCGAAGACAATCGCCGCTTGACCGTCAACGACCGTGACGAACGGCGTGCTGTAAGTCGTATCTTCCGGCCGCACCTTCGTGCTCTGAATCCAAACCGCCTCGCCCGTCGATTTGTTGAACGCCACATAACGGTGAGCCGGGATGGCCACTTCGTCCCAACCAGTCATCACCCCGCTGACGATCACCAAATCTTCAAACACGATCGGAAAGTTAGTTCGCCCGCCATACGTGCTGAGGATGCCGTACTCCTCCATCAGCGAGTGTTCCCAAATCGTCTTGCCCGATTCGCCGTCGATGCACTTGCAGACGCCGCACAACCCTTGCAGATAAATCCGCCCGGTCGCCGGATCTCCCACGACGCTCGACCAACCGACCCGTTCGGCGGGAGCGTCGGTCAGAAACAAATTGTGGATGTTCTCCCACAGAATTTTCCCGGTGTTGATGTCGGCGCAGACAACTTTCTCCCCTTCTTTCGTCGAATCCGGCTCGGACCGACAAACCGCGTAGAGCTTGCCGTTGAGCACGATCGGCGTCGAACGAGTTCCGAGTGCTTCACTTTTCCAAACTAAATTCTCGCCGCCCGGCTCAGGCGACCAAGTTGATGGTAGATTCTTTTCGCGAGAAATCCCCGTACCTTCCGGCCCGCGCCACATCGGCCAATCCAGCGGATCAGGCTTCTTTGCATCGGCCGCGAAGGCGATAGAAGCCACACAGCCACAGATCGCAATCCAACACAACAAACGACAAGCCGATCGACACATGGAAATTCCTCAGCAGCGAACGTGATGCGAAAAGTGGCAGGCGGTGAATCCGAGTTTCATCACAGGCGGGACGACCGGCCGATCCGCAACCAGCCGCGAACGGGACAATATCGAGCCGCTTTCGCGCGAACAAGGATTGAAGCGAGTGCGGTCATAAGAGCTCGAATCGCAAACGGGTGATTCGGTTGATAACCACTCTTACTCGCTTGCGCTTCGGACGTGTATTAGCCCCTCGCTTAATCGGTCGCAGAGGATGTCGGTCATCTGCGGATGTAAGCCGAGCGGCGGGCATAGATCAAAGTGGACGTGCGGCCATTCGGCGGCGAATGCCGTTTGATATCGGCGCAGATCTTCGGTGACATGCGTGCCGGCCGAGAGAAAATACGGTAGCAACGCGACTCGCACGGCTCCGCGCCGCACACACGCGGCAGCTCCTTGAGGGATCGTTGGTTCGGCGAGTTCCAAGTAGGCCGTTTCGATCACAGCTTCGGGGAATCGCTCGCACAGACGGTCGGCCAGGCAACGCAAGTCGTCGTTGGCGGAAGCCATTCGGCTGCCGTGGGCCATCAGCAAGATCGCAGTACCAGCGGGAAGTGTGAACATCGGAAGGTCGGTCAGCACTGAGGCGGGAAATGCGGCATTGTGGTGCGACGCTCCGCGTCGCAATTTCACGGCGACGAGCGTCGTGCCACATTAGTCCGACGAATTCGGAACAAAGTGAAGTTTACCGCTGCAGAGTTTGCAGGCGACTTTCATCCCCATGTATTTGATAGCGACACGGAGTTCTTCTTCGCAGTGCGGGCAGTCGGAATAAAACGCGACCGGTTTGACTTTGGGGCTGGAGAGATCGAACCGAAACGAACCTGAACAGTGTTTGCACGAGACCCCCTGGCCGACGTACTTGCGATTGATCCGCAATTCTTTCTCGCAGTGAGGGCACAGGATGTAGTAGCCGGTTGGCGAAACTTGGCTCATATCGTCCACCTCTTGCAGCGGAACAAACTTCGGAAATTCGACACTATCCGGCTTCAAATCTTCATTGAGCAGCGTGCGGCACTCACGGCACCGCACCTGATTGGGAGGCATCCAGTTCCCGCACGCGGGACAATCTCCGCCGAGCCAATTCGCCATTTATCAAATCCGCATGTCCGTGGGGATAACTGTCTGTTCAAGTTTTTGGATGACCGATCCGGCACCGATGGCCCATCCCGACAAGATCGGTCGCTATCGCCCGCCTCCTGCGGTACGAGTCATCCACGTTTCGCTGACAAACACTTCAATCGTTCAAAGGTTCGCAAATACAAACGTCCGTTAGCCACGGCGGGGGTCGCATGACTACCGTCACCCAAGTCGGCGGAACCGAGTTCCTTGAAGGCCGGCCCGGCCTCCACCACCGTGACTTGGCCCTGTTCGGTCACTCCGTACAACTTGCCGTCGATGCACAACGGGGAACTGCTGTAATTCCCCCCCAGACGGTTTGTCCAGACATCTTTGCCAGTCTTCAGATCGACGCAAGTAATGATCCCCAAATCGCTCCACTCAAACAAATGATCGCCATAAACAATGGGGGTCGGCACATATGGAATCAATTTTTCGCGAGTCCACTTGACAGCGGCTAGCCCCCGTTCGTTACGAACTTTCGGATCGATCGCGACCTGACCAATGCCATAGCTGCCCCCTTGACCATACGACGCGATCAACAACCCGCCGCCATAAACCGGCGAGGCCACCGTCCGTTTCGGAAAGTCATCTGTTTGCCAATTCAGCAAACCGGTCTGCGGGTCATGACTGGCGACCCCCATTGCGGCACTGACCACGATCAACTGCGGCGGCTGATTCGGTTCACGCAACAACAGCGGTGTCGAATACGACGTTGAAACATCGCGAAACGCTCGCGGCGTAACCCATCGAGTCTGTCCCGTCACTTTGTCGAGCGCCACCAAACTGCTGGGACCATCCTGATCATTGGCTACGATCAATTGATCTTCAAACACGATTGGCGACGCCCCCAAGCCATGCTGACTTTCGTAAGGCCCCAAACTGCGCCGCCATAGCAAGTTGCCTGAGAAATCGTAGGCCGCCACGAGGTAATGTTCTTTGTCGGCAAACGTCACATACACCCGCTCGCCGTCGGTGACAGGAGTTGCCGAGGCCCAACTGCTCTTATCATGTTTCTTGCTGCGATTCATGCCGATCAATTGCGACCACCGAATCTGGCCCGACTCCGCGCTCAGACAAACCAGGTGGCGCAACGCCCCCGCATCCTCCGCCGAGGTCACGAATACGAAGTCATCCCAAATCACCGGCGCGGCATGACCGATACCGGGGATCGCCACGTCCCAGGCGTAGTCCCCCTGACTCCAAGTGACCGGAATCCCCTTTTCCGCACTGACACCATTCCCATCCGGCCCGCGAAACTGCGGCCAATTGCCCGCCTCGACTCGCGGCCCGACACAAATCGCCAAGCCGATGATCGACACTGCAAATCGCGCAAGACTCGCGCAGAAGGAAAGCCAATCAGTCGCTCGCATGGGATGTTCCGTGGCAGGTCGATAGTCTCGTGGCACACGCGGCTCGCATGCGATTGGACGGTGAGTTAGGAATTTGGCGGGTGAGTTAAACAAGCTCAGCGGAAGTAACATGACCAAAGCCCGGAGCGAGTGCAAGCGTGCATCGTACAACAAGTTTCGACGACCCAAATTTCAACTGTCATCACCTCCAAACGATCAAGCAGGAGTCCCCAATAGCTCTCTTGACGCAAACTCATCGAGGGCTAGAATCCCGCCCTCCACACTGACCCCGATGAGGGGTTGGATGCGGTTGAGGGGCCGTAGCTCAATTGGTTAGAGCGCCGGACTGTCGATCCGGAGGTTACGGGTTCGAGTCCCGCCGGCCTCGCTTGATGAACGCTCGCTGCTACTCGTTGGCAGCGAGCGTTTTTCGTTTGCTGACATGATGTTGCAGCCATGCGAGTTTTCAGAATCGGCATCGCGTAGAAATGCGTTCAGAGTGACAGGCGTTGACTGTAAAAGTCCCGAAAAGTCGGTCGGAACTGCCACCACAACTGCCACGGAACGCGGTGAGAAATTCTCAGCCCCCGCCGCCATGCGTTGCCGGTTCTCGTTCGGTTCCGATGTCGTGGAAATCTGAGGCAGCGATTCGACGGCCCCTTGGACGTCCAACAATCGCGGGTCCGTGTAGACGTTCATCGTCAGGTCAATGGAACTGTGACGCATCGCGGCTTGAGCGACTCTCGGCGAGACTCCGGCTTTGCTCAGCATCGTGCCGAACGTGTGCCGCAAGGCGTGAACGTCTACCGTCCGGCCTCGGTCATCGCTCTTGGCGATGCCGGCGACGGCTCGGTCACGTTCAAAGACTTTGCACAGGTCATCGGGGACGTTGAAAAGTTTCGTTGTCGCGGGGTCGGTCGAGTGCCCTCCGCCGAAGATCGAAAGCACGTTGCCGGAACTGGCCCCCGTGTTCGCCAACCACTCCCGCAGTTCGTCGGCAACCTCACGGCGAAGCGGAATCGAGTTCCCTTGGCGGTTCTTTTCATCGGCCGCGTTCAACCGGACGTGCGGGAAGTCGTCATCGAGGTCAAGTTGCCCGACGATCAGCGAAGCGAGTTCGCTCTTTCGCAGCCCGGTCGTGACGGCGAGTTTGTAGATCAACTCCCGCTCTTGGCCGAGCCGTTCCTGTTGCGTGATGAACTCCGGGCTGTCGTTCAATCGTTTGCGGGCAAGTTCGACAGCGGCGGGGAGTTCGTCGAACGTCAGCGGCTTGTAGCCCCACGTCGCACGGCTGCGTTTCTCCCGCGTTGAGTTCTCACGGTTGGCCTTGGTGACGGTTTCGCGTCCGAACTCAGCCAGCGGTCGCAGGCGAGCCACAATCAGCAATCGGGACAACTCCGCTTCGGTCAGTGCTCGACGTTGCCGGCGACGGTCGGAGCGTTCGTCGGCTCGGTTGAGTTTCGCCAACGGATTGAACGGCAGCCGATCTCGTTCGACGCACCAGTTGCAGAACGTCCGCAGCGCGACAAGATAGGAATTCCGAGTCCGTGCCCCCATCGCGGGTTTGTCTGGTTGTGCCTTCGCCTGTTGAGCCAACCATCGTTCGACCGCTTCCGGCCGAATGTCCGCCAGTCGGCGCAGAATGAGTTCGTCAATGACTCGTTGAATCAGCCGCTCAGTTCCCGTGACGTGAGACTCAGCCCGTCCGGCCGCTTGCATCGTTGCGATGAACTCGGCCAAGTGCTCGGTCAACGCTGTGTGTTGATGATCGGCCATCGCATTCTCGGCGGTCGTAATGATCCCCGACCGTACCTTTTCGGCTCGCTTCTCAAGTCCGGCCAACACCGCCCGCGCCGCCGTTTCGTCTTTGCAGCCCGTGGCCAATCGCTGAAGATGCCCGCTCCCGTCGCGATAGTCGGCGGTGAAGTTCGACGCCTTCACGACGATCCGTTCCTGCCCGGCGAACTTCCCTTCGGTGGGAACAATCACGGCAGCCGTCCGCGTTCGGCCTTTGGAGTCCTGCCACTTGGCGAGCCGTTGCCCTTTTCGCGCAATGAACTCGGCCCCGACCGGCAGCGGTTTCGTCGCGGTTCGTTTGAAGACGGTTCCCATCGTCATTTCCCCTTCGCTTTGGACATTCGCTTGCGAGCCGCCGCGACGACTCGGTCAATCTTCGCGATCGTCCCCGGCGTCGCCGTGTGTTTGCCGGATTCCAAACGAGAAATCGTTTCTTGCCGGATGCCCGCCAGTTCCGCCAAACGTTCCTGACTCAGACCGACCGACTTGCGGTCTCGAATGAGGTTTCGCGCCAACGAGACGCGGGTATATTCGATGGCAGGAAATCGCCCGTTCGCATCCGGTTTGGGAAGCGGTGGCAAGACATCATCGTCCGCGACCGCCTCGCCCGCGTCGCGACACAGTCGCTCATAGACCGGCTCTTCCAACAAGACAAACCGCTTGCCCGCCACTTCGATCCGTTGCAGTCCCAACATGGTCAATCCTCGTAAAAGCCGTCGCGATGTCCGATCCGCTCGATAATCACTTCGTAGGTCACTTTGGCCATGACATCACTATGACAAGAGTTTTCGTTTCGTCAATTCCGGTTCCCATCACGTCGCCGCCGGTGTGCGGTAGCTTGGCCAGTTGCATTCGAGGCAGAGCGAGCCGTGGCGGACACGATCGACAATCGGCGAAGCAAGCCGGCGTTCGGCTTCCTCGCCGTCGAGCACGTTCAGCGTGAACCACGTCGATTTGCTTTCGCGGTAGCGTCGATCGACGATCCGCATGAGCACGTCGGCGTTGTATTGGCTGGCGTCCCCCTTCGGCGGGATGGGATCGCTCACAATCAGGATCTTCGGCCGAACGTAGTCGCGCACGAATGCTGTCTCGTCACCGTCCACGCGAATGAGCCGGCGAGCCAGTTCAAACAGTTCCAGGCCATGCACCCATTGCACTGAGTAGCCATATTTCAGGATGCCGACGTAGCCGGCCGCGACCGCCAAGTGATCTTTGCCGCAACCGGGACGACCGAAGAGAACCAACCCCCCGCCGATTTTCGTTCGTGCTGGCAAGTCCCAAGCGAACGAGTCGATTTGATTCCAAACATCTCGTTGGCTCGGTCGGTTGGGCGCGGCCTCTTCCGTGACGTGATACGACTTGAACGAACAATAGGCGAGCCGATGCCCCACCTTGCGAGACAGTTCGCCCGCAGCATTGAATCGTTCCCGTTGCTCGGCGAGGTCCGGCAGTGACGGGTCGGGAAGTTTGTTCTTCAACTCAGAAAGAACGTCGGCCAGGCTGATTGGCTTCTCGGTAGAGTCCGTCGGGTTTACTTGAGGTTGTTCGCGATTCATTTGGAGAGCTCCGTTTCAGTTGCAGTGTGTCCCAATGCTTTCGCAGCTTCGCGGGACTGAGGATGTTGGATTTCCAGAATTGATCTTGTCGCACCCACGCCAACGTGGCGCGGATCGCTTCCGCAGTTCGGTCTTGG
>JANMIF010000467.1:0-3584 GCA_031375695.1 Planctomyces sp. | reverse complement strand
TCGGCGCGAAATCGAGAAAACAGACGAGATCGTCGCACGTTGAATTCGGCGGAAATTGGCCGGGCCAGCGGATCAACAACGGCACGTGCAGGCCGCTGTCGTACAGCCAGCGTTTGCCGCGCGAAAAACCCTGGCCATGATCGCCCCAAAAGAAAACGATCGTGTTCTCCGCCAGTCCGTCCGCTTCTAATTGATCTAGAATCGCGCCGAATTGTCGATCGAGTGTCGTAAGCAGATCGGCGTAGCGTGCCCAATCGCGGCGAGTCACGCCGCAGTCCGGGATGTAAGGTGGCAGTTCGGCTTTCGCCGGATCGTGAAGTGTCTCGGTGAAATTGCCTCGAATCTGACTTTCATGCGTTGTCGTGAGATTGATCACGCTAAAGAACGGCTGCCCCGCCGCTCGCCCGCGCCAGTCGCGCGAATTTGGACTGTTCTCATCCCAGGCCGAAGCAGGCGGCGCGAAGTTGTAATCCGTCTTCGACCGATTCGTCGTCCAGTAACCGGCCGCTCGCAGGGATTCTGAAAAACACTTCACTTGCGGTGGCGGCACGATGTTCGACCGCATGTGCTGCGAACCGATCGCGACTGGATACATCCCCGTGATCAACCCCGATCGCGAAATCGCGCAGACTCCGGCGTGAGTGAAACAGCGATTGAATCGCATCCCCTCGGCGGCGAAACGATCCAGCCGCGGTGTGATCGCATACTTGTCACCATAACAGCCGAGGCTCGGCGAAATGTCTTCGGCGCTGATCCACAACACATTCGGAAGCGTGTCCGAGTTCGGTTTCGTCGCGTGCGGAACGGAGCCAGCCTCAAGAAAAGTTTTCGAGAACACCGCCGACGCGTGGACTTTCGTTTCCAGCAGCGCCCGCAGACCTTCCGCTGCATCTCCCTTCGTGGCTGATCGCGTTTTGGACGGAAACCTATCGACGTCACCCCGAATGAGTCGCAAGGCTTCGTTGCAGATGTCGGCCAAGTGATCGTCCCCGCCGCGCTGGACCTCCTGTTCGATCACGGGGATCGCGGCCTTGGCCGGGGGACCGATGCGCGCCAAAAAGTCCGCCGCAGAATTCCAGACTCCCCGTTCGTTGTGCTTCAACCCGGTCAATAATGTTGGCAGGGCATCGTCAATCAATCCGATCCGACACAAGGCATAAGCGGCCGCGATCCGCACACCGATCGCCGGTTCTTGACGCATCCGCTGCAGCGATTCGACCGCTGGCTGAAACTCTTTGGACGGTGTGCCATCCGCCAGATCGCCGAGTTCGCTCGCCGCCCAATAGCGCACGGCGGCATCTTCGTGGGATAAAGCCTGAGTCAATTCCGGCACCGCACGGAGACCGAACGCGCCCAACGAAATCACCGCTCGCCGCCGAGCGATCCCATTTGCGGAACCGACCTCCGTTGAGCATTCGGATAATGATCGCCCGGCTACGAGTGGCGGTGACTCAGCCGCTGCACCCGATCGCAAGACCAACAAGCACAGCACGAACAACACAATCGCACGCATTGGCAGACCTTCAAACACTAACGCAAAGCGTTAGCGAGGGCGAACGCTCCGAATGACTTGGAATTGCGGATCATGTGGAGCGCTCGTCCTCGCAAACATTTCGGGTTAGTGTGCGAACGTCACAAGTTCAATTCGCTTTGCCCAAGACCGCTTCGAGTTGCGTGCGAATATCGCGGAGTTGGATCGGTTGCAACAAGACATGGGTGGACGCCGACTCTTCGAGCACCGACTTCCAGTCCGCTTGCATTGGCGACAGGACCACGACGGCCGGAATGCTTGTCGACTTCTTCCAGCGTTGGAACTCTGCGAAGCCTTCGGTGATGTCGTCACCCTGCGAATCGGCCATCAACAGAAAGCAATCGACCGGACTGGTCTTGACCCGGCTCAACCCGCGAGCCAAGTCGGTCAGCATCAAGACTCGATATCCGATCTTCGCCAAATACTCGCGGAGCAGATCTTGATGCTTGGGACGCGTTTCGATGCACAAGATCGTGCGTGGCCCAGCGGCCACATCATCGCGCGGTGTCCCGCCCAGCGCTCGGATCGCCTGCCGCGTGGCATGCACCACTTCGGTCGGCATCTGAAACCGTTCGTTCGGATTGACTCGCATCAAATGATCGATGATGTCGGCCAATTCCACGGGAACCTTCGGAGCGACGGAACGGATTGGCCGGACATTCGTGTAACGGCTCAACTGCCTTCGCTCGGTTCGATCTTTCGTCGGCGGATAGGGCGGAGTGCCGGTCAATAGCTCATAAGTCACGGCACCGAGAAAAAACAAATCGCTCCGCGGATCGTCGTCCGGCGCCCCAGTTCCCTTTTCGAGCGTCGCGTATTCGAGCGCTCGCAGGTTTCCTTCGTCGCTGCCGCTGTCCCCCGAGGTGACGCTTGCCAAACCAAAATCGACCAGCTTGCCGACTCGCTGGCTGCTCATCAGCACGTTGGTCAATTTGAAGTCGCGATGCGTCATCCCTTTCATCAGGGCATATTCCAGACCTTCGGCCATGTCGAGCAGGCACTGAGCCGACTCAATCGGCGAACAGTGACCGCGAATTCGCAGCAACTCACGGAGGTTGCCTCCCTCGACGAATTCCATCGTCAGGAAATGCTCGCCCTGATCTTCGCCGACGTCGTAAATCGGGACGATGTTTTTGTGCCGCAGCCGCTGGCAGATTTCCGCTTCCCGATGAAACTGCTTGACGTAATTTGGATCGCCCGACCAGCGTTGGCGCAGCACCTTCAGCCCGATCATCTGACCATCATCCAGCGAACAGGCCCGAAACACGCGAGCAAAGCTCCCTGAAGCATTGCGATACATCAGTTTGTATCGCCCCAGAATTAGCCCCTCGGTTTCCCCTTTTTGCAGTTTGGCCAATTGATACGAGGTCAATGCTCCTTGACGTTCGAGCGCATCCAGCAGTGGACCAGGAAGTCGCGACACGCCGATCACCTCATCCAGGGCGACCTTCAATTGATCGGGAGTCACGAGCCGAAGCTCGGTCAAAACCCGCCGCAACTCATCAAGAGTTTGAAACGACATTCGGCGACCAGTGGCTTTTCGCGCTTTAGTGGACCCCACACGGTCCGGGATCGAGGTGAGAACAGAGAAAATAGGCACAGAAACACCACAACATTGGTCGGCCCGCTCGAGCAATCTAGACCGGTAATTCAGACGACGCAAGGGGGTAATAATCACACTACGTAGAACTACTGATGGTCACCTAATTCCACAGGAAGACAGATAGACACCATGCGTGGATTCGTGACCGATTTGGGTTGGTCAGAGCATTGAATTCCCCGTCGAACCCGACCCGGCGGATTGAGCGCCAAGCTAATCGTCAGGAGGTCATCCCTGTTTCCGAGCATTTGGCCGAATCGGATTTTTGGGTTGAGTCTTGGTCTTGGTCGCACTCATGGGCACCGACGCAGGGACCACGGCGGGCTAATTTTTCAATCTGCGGAATATGTAGCTCCGCCCCTTGTGACCGGGATGCTGGGCTAAAGCCGTGTTTTCCCGGTGATTATCGAATCATGCTGGCCACAAGGGCCAGACCTACAGATTGCCCAAAGC
>JANMIF010000357.1:0-10368 GCA_031375695.1 Planctomyces sp. | reverse complement strand
GGGACAAACACCGCAATTCCCCGCAGCCAACCAAGACTTTTCGAAAGGCGATCGTCATGCTCGATTGAACGGTATTGCCATTAGGCCCATGTCTTTGGTAACCGTGTCGCAACCGCCGCTTCAATCTTTCGGGCGTTGGTTGCGGTAGTTTAGTCTGGCCCGCGTCATTCGTTCGCGCAGACCGCCTTGTTCTAGGAATTCCTTTTCCAATGTCTTCAACTGCTGATCCAGCAGGTAATTGGTCTGATGAATCAGACAGATCGCGATGTTCGCGATCACCTCGGCGGGGCGGGTCTCGATGAACTCGCGGTAGACTTCAAACGTCTGTGGCACCTTGCGCCCCAGCTCACGAACAAACAACGCTTCCTTGGAATCCTTGTCCCACAGCGGCAAATCGCGGACTCACAGGTAGTCGCGGTAATCGGCCAACAACTCTTCCAGACTTGCGCGGCCAACGTTGGTCAGTTTGATTTCCGTTTCCTTGGACGTCGTCCCGGCTTTGCTCCCTTCCAAGATGTTCTGCTTTCCTGACCGAGCGGACTGAATCATCTGGTCGATCGTGCGATCCCCTTTGGAAAGATATTTGTGGGCAAAGCGAAAGATGATGTCGTAGACAACTTCCGCTTTCTGGAAGGACAGCAGCGTTTGATAGTCGCCGCGCGGCGGTAGCACGCGGGTGGCATCGGGTGGTGGTGCTGGCTGTGGTTGCGCTGGTTGATGGGATTTATGGGAGGAATGGGAGTTATGATTTTTATCGTTCCCATGCTTCCCATCATTCCCATCGGCTTTCTCGTTCTTCATGGCAGCCTCCTGATGGTCGCTAGCACTTCAGTTCGCTCGCAGCTTGGCCAGGAAGATGTCGTTGCTGCCTCGATTGGGGATCGAGTGGCTGCCGAACTTCGCGGGGCCGCTGCAGGCTCCGGAGAGGTACAGGTTGCCTTGGTTGTCCGACACGATCGTGTAGGCGTGGTCGGTCCTGTCGCTTCCCGCTTGTTGGAACCACCGCAGCGTTCCGGATCGGTCGTACTTCACGATGTGGATATCCGAGGCAGGGCTGCTGCTGGTGTGGGGCGTTCCGTCGAAATCGACGCGGCCCGTGAACGAGCCAGTCAGAAAACTATTCCCGTGTCCGTCGGTGGCGACGCCCAAGCCGTAATCGATGCCCGCTCCGCCGGCCGTCTTCGTCCACAGCCTCTTGCCTGTTGAATCGAAGCTCGTCAGCAGCATGTCGTGTTGTCCCTGATTCGCGACGTTGCGATCCGCGAGTTTCAGCTCGCCCTGAAACATCCCTGATGCCCAGACATTTCCGTCGTTGTCCGTCGTGAGTTCATGAATCATCGCGTTCGAGCTGCCGTGTCCTTCGTGTAGCCAGCCGAGTTTTCCTTGCGCATCGAACTTGGCCACGAGGATGTCATGGCCGGTTGGAGTGGTGAGCTTCTGCCCGCCGAACGAGGCGTTGCCGCTGGCGTAACCGCCGAGATAACAGTTGCCTTGCTGATCCGCCGCGATGCCATGACCGGAACTGGAGCCTTGGCCTTCCGCCGTGCGAATCCAATTCACCTTACCATCGGGATTCATCGCGAGGCAGAAGACGTGCGCCGGGCCGGGATGTCCGAGTGGCTCGGCCTCGATGGTTCCTTCGCCGACGATGGCTCCGGTGACAAAGACGTTTCCGAGCTTGTCGGCCGCGATGCCGTGCCCGTAGTCGTAGCCGGTTCCACCGCCGCTCTTCAGCCACAGAAGCTTTCCCTGCGAGTCGTACTTGGCGACGAACAGGTCGTAGTCTCCGACGGTCTTGATGGTGGTCTGATCGAACTTGGCTTCCGCACTTTGAAAGTGTCCGGTCACGTAGCAGTTTCCAAAATGATCGCTCGCAACCGCGTAGCCTCTATCGATCAAGTCTCCGCCGCCGCTGCGGACCCACAAGAATTTTCCGTGGGAATCGACCTTCGCCACGAAGAAGTCCATCGATCCGACCGCCGTGAGCGTCTGCTCGCCAAACGTCGCAGTGCCGGTGAACTCGCCCGTAAGCAGAATGTTCCCGGCCAGATCGACCGCGATGCCACGAGTCTTATCGTGCAAAGTCCCGCCCGCCGAGATCGCCCACTCGAACGTCGGCGGCGACTCCGGTTCGCCTGCCATCGTGCGAAGAACCGACACCTGGCTCAGACAGCAGGCCAACATCAAACAGACTGCGAGTGACTTCATGAGATCGCCTCGTTCTCGAATTGTGTGAGAGTGACGAAGATTACGTTACGAACGACTACTTGCTCGCGAGTGTTCCGTCGTGGAACTGGAATGAAAACAGATCGGCATCGCGTAGGACGAATCGCACGCGCAAGGTCTGGCCGGCGATCGAAGAGAGATCGGGCTTCGTTTTCCAAAGGACGCTGCGGTCGACGGTGTCGCCGAACAGTTCTTCGCAATCGTCGAGCGCGTATCCGGCCAGGGGCTTGCCTTGAGAGTCTTGGAGTTCGACACGCAGGCTGCCGGCTACGGAAGTCGCGAAGTTCAGTGACAACGACTTGCCGGAGAAAGTCAACGGCTTCGTGACGAGTTCGCCGCCACTCATCGGAGCGTTCACGGAAACAAACCCGTCGAGTCGCAGCGTGTAGCGGCGCAGCAGGTCGCTGTTATCGGTCCAGTAACTTTCGACCGCGTAGAGGGAGAGTTCGTTCGGCGCGTCTTCGAGCGTTCCTTTCGTCTCGATCGCATGCCAGGCGATGAATTGATGCCCGTAGTTCCAGGTTCCCTTGCGTTCGATTCCGGGACGCAGAAATCCTTCATTCCAGCGCTTGAAGAGGACTCCATCGCGACTGGCCATCAGCAGTCCTTCCGTCAGCGCTCGACCGTAGCGCTCGCTGGCTTTGGCCCGCCACTCACGATTCTCCAGCTCGGGGAGCGCTCGCAGCGACGCGGACCAATGTCGGGTGCGCTCTGGTCCGGCACTCGCACGAGCCTCATCGTCGGGTCCATCCTGGTGGCCTCTCTCGACGTAACGCGTCGGAAAGCCGATCAACACATGCGGCGCGCGGTGGTAGGGCTTGACCTGGTTCGTGTAGAGCTGCTCCGACGGCGAATCGACATAACGCAGGTCCGCCTGGTCTTTCCAGTTGAGGAAGTCTTGTGATGTGGCCGTGCGAATGGCCCGATGCCCCTGTGGATTCCAGACCTTTTCGTCATCGTCGCCACCCTTGGTGAAGTAACGCCAGTACGCGCGATAGTGGCCCTGTGTGGCATCCCAGAACGCGAGATTCTGCGAGTCAAACTCGCCGGCCGTAATGATCGGCTTATCGCTCATCGGCGACCAATGCAGTCCGTCCGGCGACTTGAACGCCAGCAATCCTCGGCGTTGGTCCAGTGGCGATCGGTTTGCCGGAAGGAGCGCCTTGTAGCGGGCATCCGGCGGGGCGACGGGGTTTTCGTCCTTGAACACGGCTGGCTCGCCGGGTTCGGACATCGCATCCCCGACCTTCTGTCGGACCATGACGATGTTGTTGGCCTTGCTCCCCTGAAACTCATGCAAGCCGAGCGCGGGCTTGCGCCAGTGGATGCCGTCGTCACTCTCCGCATAGCAGCAGAACTGACCGTGAGTCCCCGCATTGACTCCGTTGGGAGTGACGGTCAGTTGGCCCGCGGCGTAGTACATCCGGTAGCGGTCGCCATCCTTGAAAATGTTGTGATAGACGCAGCCGCTCCCTTCCCACGGCTCGTCATGCTCCAAAGCGATTTCCTGAGCGACCGGATGATGCAGCCGCAACTCGGCCTTGCCCGACATTCGGTCGATCAGTGCCTCATCGACAAACAACTCGCGCCGCGAGCCGATGTCGTGGACCGTCGGCGGCGACTGGGCCACGATCGCCGTCGTGTCCTGCGCTGGGGCCGACCGGCCGATGATGACCAGCAAAATCAAGAACCAGAATCGTTGTCTCATGGCTGCACCTCGTTCCTCACTATTCCGTCCAGCTTTGGACCGGCAAATCTGCCGTAGATCCCGTCGCCCCAGCGGACGGGCTTGAGTTGTGAAACGGCCTGCAATCGTTCGGCGAGCGGACCTGTCACAGCGGTCTCGGCAAGTTTCTGGCCGTCCTGAGAGATCGACATCAATTTGCCGCGGAGGGTCAATTCGAACGTCGTGGGACCAGTCGTCCAAGCCGTGCTTGCTCCGAGGTGGCCGGGAGTCGTCAGTCGATAAACAGTTCCGTAGCTCTTCCACTTGTCAGGAGCCAGAAAGGGGAACTTGGCCGCGTCCCACTCGCACGGATCTTTGGCGGATGTCGCGACGAACAAGTCGGGCCCGCTGGTGACGAGGCTCGTGACACGCTGGCCCCACTGGTTGCTCACCGAGTAGCCGCGATTCTCGACATCGTAGGGATGAATGATCTGGTCGGAAAGTTGCGGATGGTCGAACATGCGGCGAACGAAGGACCATTTCCCGGCGTCCGGCTGGTAGCGCCACAGTTCGCCCCAGGGCCAGACGCCGACCAGCGGCTCGCCTCCGTAAATGACGGTTGTCTGCGCTTCGCGAGAGCTTGCCGTGACGCCTGGCAGAACCGGCGGCCAGCCGGGCCGATCGGTAATCGCGCGGCCGCCGTACTCGAAGAGTCGGCCCGTCGGGTACTGTCCCATCAACAACCGGTCGTGAAAGGCCATGGTCGAATAGAGCTGGTAGCTGACCTTGAGGTTTGGCTCGAGCAATTTCCGCCAGCGTTCGCCTTCCAGGATGTAGAAGCCGCCGATATTCGAACCCGTCACGATTTGTTGGCCGAGTTGTCCCCAAGCAAACGTTGTTTCGCCAACGACCGGCAGCGTCATCGTGATGGCCTTGCCCAGATCGACCTCCTTCTCGCCGGGCGACCAACGGCAGGCGTACAGCTTGCTGAATCCGTCCTCGGCATTCTGGTACGCGCGGTAGCCGCCATCTCCGCGATTGACGTGGTAGAAGCAGAGGTAACCGTTGGCGTAGAAGAACATTTGATAGCTGCCCTGGGTTGGACGAGAAAGAACGGCCACACCGTCGTACTTCACCGTGCTGTCGCCGAATTCGAGTAACCCCTTGCCGACCCGCATCGTTTCTTGCGTTCCGCCGATGTCGGACAGACCGCGCCAGTCGTTCGTTCGGGCATCCCAGGCTTTGAGGCCGCCATACGTCGAATGAACAGTTTCATCTCGACCGTAGAGATAAGTGCCGCACAGGTTGTTGGGGCGGGGCAGCGGCTGCACGACGAACTCGCGCTGGCCATCGACGGGCCGCACAAAGAACTGCAAGGCATGACGGTCGGCACGATTGCGAGTGTTGTAGACATTCTGAAATCCGGCTCCGATGACGAGCGATCCGTCCTCACTGGTGACTTCAAGCAGGGAACCGAAGCTCTGGCCCCGATCCGTGCCGCGGTCCGTCTCGACTTTGAACGTGATCTCCGCCGCATACCCCGCCGGCGCAGTTGCCATGATGGTGACGACGCATAACACCGCCAGGCCGCATCGCATGGTTGGTGGTTCCTTCCTAAGCGTTGATAAATCGTGGGATCGACAGTATGGGTTTACACCGCAAGTTTCCGGATTGGTATTATGCAATGCCTGACTCAACCACACCACGCGGCGACGACGATTCGCTGCTTCGCAATCAGGACACGATCATGGGTATTCGCGGCCGAGTTTCGCGGAATTGTCGCGCCGTTCGGAAAGCGGCCCGGTCGAAACTGGGAACCGCCACTTTGGTTCTAATGTTCGTCGGCGCGATCTGGCCGTGCAGGTCGGCGGTTGCCGAGGAGTTGAGTGTCGAACTGCAGGTCATGCCGCGCGTGCAGCAGGGACGCATCAGTCCGTACATCTTTGGTGCCGGGATCGACCACAAAACCAATCCGTTGCGTGCACCCAAGTATCCGGAGAGGGCGCTCCGCGACATCGAGGAATCCGGGTTGCGAATCGCGCGCTATCCCGGCGGGATCGTCTTTAACCGCGACGAACACCGCGGCTCGTGGGCCAATTTCTATTGGCAGGATCACATCGGACAGAATCCGGAACATCAGCCCACCGAAGTCTACGACCTCGATACGTTCCTCCAACTTTGCGAACGCTTCAAGATCGAGCCCTTGATGCAGATCAATTTCGTCGGCGAGACCCAGGCGTCCGTGCAGGGCTACCTTGAGTACCTGGTGGGCGATGGTGATGTCGACGGAGACGGCGTCAATTGGGCGGAGAAACGCAAAGCGAACGGCCGAGTTCAACCGTACAAGATCACCTACTGGCAGCTCGGCAACGAGGTCCACAGCTACCCGCAAGGCTTCCACGAAAACGTCGCGGGCGCGAAGGAATATGCGAAAGCGCTGGAGCGATTCGTGCCGCTGGTCCGCAAGATGTCACCAGGGGCGAAGGTGCTCGTGCCGCTGATCAACATGCAACGTCCCCGTTCCGAGATGAAACTCAAGCCCGGCGCCCCGGACATCAACTTCACGACCAGCCACGAATTTGCCGTGGCATTTCTCGAAAACTTGAACGTCGACGTCGACTACTTCGACTGGCACTTCTACCCAGCCAATGGCTGGAACGGCAAGTACGACTTCCTGGGAACGGACGACGAATGGAAACATCTTTATTGCTGGGGAACGAAGTTCCGCGAGTGTCACGAAGTCATCAACGGGCTGATCAAAGCGAAGTGCAAACAACAGCCACCTCCCAAGCTGATCGTCGGCGAATGGTCCGCCGACTGGACGGGCGGCATTTTCCGCCAACATGAAAACAGTTTTCGTGGATCGCTGATGCGGACGATGGCCTCTGCCGTGTTCATGTCCGATCAACTGCTCTACATGATGCAGAAAAGCGTCCCCTCGGAGAACCTCCACGCGGCATTCTGGCACACCTTTTCCAACGACGCTCAAGCGTTGTTCTCGATTCAGACAACGCGCGAGCAGGGCTTGGCCTACAAGGGAAAGAGCACCGACGAAGGATACGGCTACCGCATGCCGATCTACTGGACGTTCAAGCTCCTCAGCGAGCAACGCGGGGAGTTTCTTGTCGAAAGTCGCCTGCAAGGCAACAACTCGATCGACGCCCCCAAGACCGGTCTGTACTTCGATCCGCAGTATGCGTTCACACGCGTGACGCAGTGCGCTTCGCTGAGCGGCGACCGGCTCTACGTCGCCCTGCTGAACAAGGACGCGCACGAGGCCGTCGAGACCCGCATCACAATTCAGGACTGGCCAACAAAGGCAGCCGTCGAAGTCCACGAAGTGCGAGCGGACAGTTATCTCGCCGAAAACACGATCGAGCGGCCTGACACCGTGAAGCTCGCCGATCCGCAGACCCTCCGCCTTGCCCAAACCGGCAAGTTGACCTTCCGGCTCAAACCGAACTCACTGGTTGTTCTCCGCTTTGAGAGCGCGAGGAACGAATAGTCCATGAAGAAGTCGCGGCTCAACGAAACTCAATTCGTACTTCGTCGAGCATTAGGAACACGGACTTTCGCAAAGCAAATGGCACAGTCAAACGCGTTTGACCTGCGGCTTCGCATTGCGCTCCGTCATCATTCGTCCCTTCTTGCTAAATCGGAATCGCTCGCACGCTGTAAATTTCGATAGAGGCTGCATCAAAGGCTCGCGGGGGGCCAGACCAGGCCGGACTTACGGGTGGCTGCGCGACGACGCAACAAGACACTATTCGTTACTTGGAGCGAGTTTACTCCGCCTTGATCTTGAAGTACCACACTTTGCCGCCATGCACCAATTCGGTGAAGGAACCAATGATGTAACCATCGGCGGTGATGCTGCGGCAGCCGCCGGTGGCGTAGGGTTGATTGAACTCAGTGCTCTCGCCCTCGCGAAATTTTTCGCTCTCCGCGTAGTCGTGCCAGGTGGTGCCGTTGTCACGGCTGATGAGACACGCAATGCGAAAGCCGCGGACGTCGCGCGCGATGCAATAGAGCGGGCTTCCGGCTTTGCGCTCATCGGTGGCGAAGAATCCATCAAGCCCAGACACAGCGAGCGTTTCGCCTTTCAAGCTGACATCCTGATGATCGACCTCGCGCTGGCCGGTCGCAATGTTGATGCGCACGTGATGTTGGCGCGCGGGTGTCATGTCGGCTCTGTAGAGAAAGTGCGCTTTGCCATCCTTGATTCGCATTGAGGAGAGCCAAGTCGATGGTTTGAACTCATCATCGAGTGTGATGCGATCCGAGACGCCGCTCTCATCGGCGACGATGGGCAGCGGGAGCGGCGTGCCGGTGAACGTGGTCCATGTCGTGCCACCGTCGGCCGACTGCGCGTGATGGATGCCCCAGTAGCCATGCAGCGGCGGGTTCAACGATGTCCACGCGGCGTGCAGCACGCCGGTGGGGTCGAGATTGAGGTGCGTGTATTCCGGAAAGGCCGTCGTGCCGCGCTTCGTGAGTTGGCGTGAGTCGATGAGCGTGCCGTCGAGCTTCACGCGGTGGAATATGCCGCTGTGCGAGAAGTAACAGAGCTGCCCGCGCGGCTCGTCGATCATCATCGAGTATTTTCCCGCGGCTCCTTTGCCGACAACTGTGCGATGCGGCTCGTTGTAGTCCTCGGCGCTGAGGAAACGGTAAAGAAAGATGTCCTGGATCACCCAGTCGGGATGCATGAGATAGATGTTGTCAGCGGCGTCGGTTTCGATGACGGGCGGATTCGTAGCATCGGTGGATTCAAAAACCGTTTGGAAGGTCTTCCCGCCATCCTGACTGCGCGACAGCCGCCATTGCTGCGCGGTGTAGGGCCCGTTTCGCTTGCGGTTGTGCGTCATGAAGATGCCGCGTTTGTTTTGCACGACCTTCTGGTTGTTGCTCTGGAACGTCCCAAAACTGATCGCCTCGCCATCGACGAGAGTGGTCTCAATAGCAAGTGGTTCGTTGGCGCGAAGCGCGGTCAAAGAAGCCGGCAGAAGTGCGATGGAAATTGCCACGAGAACCAGGATATTTGTTCTGTTCATTGAGCAGCCTGTTGAAACAGATTTGATTTGGCGTTTGGCGGTTTGAAAATCAGGTGGCCAGTTGTGTGAGGAAAGGGTTGGCATTTGTGGTAGTGGTTGTGGGAAGCGACGAGCGATCCATCCTCGATCGCCGCCTCACACTCGATCCGAAGTTATGTCCCAGATCGGCGCCCCGGTCCACGACGACTCTAAACGTGACCTCTTCTGCGGCATATCCCAACGGCACAATTGCCATGATGGCGATGAGGCTTAGGACAGCCGGAGCGAATCGCATGGTTGTTGTTTTCTTCTTAAAGGCTGACGGGTTCTGCTTCAGACAATCACGGCTCCGCGAGCGTTATTGATCCATTCAAACCAGCCACCAGATCCGTCGTCGAACGTTTCGACATCAGTTTTCATGGGATTCCCTTCTACCCTCATCGCTTCAAGAGTTCGTCCAACGAAAACTTCTCGAACACCAAGTGCGACTGGCTCCCTTCGTAGACAATGCCGACATGCCGATCGTCCACGCGGGTCAAGCTTGGGCATCCCGCACCACGGCCTTCATCGAGCAGCAGGTGATGCGACTTCGGCCAAGTATCGCCGTCGTCGAAGCTGACTTGCAGCGTGTGATGTGTCCGGCCTTTCTGTGAGTGTGGGTTGGCGAACAGCAGGACGTGATTCTTCTCGCCGGCCGCTTCGTAATCGACGCGCAGCAGGCTGCCGTTGCAGTTTGGTTCGATCAGCGTGTTGCGGTTGGTCGCGTGTGGCTGCCAGGTTTGGCCCAGATCCTTCGTGACGAACACGGCGCGGAAACGTTCGTGGTCGTTGCGCATGTTGAGCATGATCGAGCCGTCGCCGAGTTGAGCCGCTTGGCACTCATTGCCGGAGGTGAAAAGGGGGCAGCGACGAATGGCACTGTCGTGATTCTAAAGTGAGTCATGTTTTGCGGTTGGCATTTTGGAGTTGGGCTTTGAGTACGGCTCGTGGTTGTTGCCTGAGTTTGTAGCCGTGGCGGCGGCGTTTGAGGACACGCGGTTCGAAACGACCGGGTCGGTTGGCGACTTCGCAAGCCGCGATTTGTCGGAGCATCAACGACAAGTCGTTTGACAACGACGAGGTCGCGATCAAGCCCATCGACAACGTCATCCAGGACGCCAACACGTACTGACAGGTGCTGGTGAAACTGATTTGTCGCGGCTGCCGGCCATGCACGAAGGCCGCTCCCGCCGCCGTCGTGCGGATCAGGTTGTATCCCAGAATCGTGGTCCAGACTTCGCGATGCACCATCTCCGGCGACTTGCAGCGGACGTGACTCAGATTCCACGAGGACTTGATGCTGCGGATGTCCAATTCCGAATTCCAGCGAAAGCCAGACAGCTCGGCGATCTCTTGCGTGGTGTCTTTGTCCGCATCGCGCAGGGTCGTGATCACGTCGATCGT
>JANMIF010000328.1:0-42550 GCA_031375695.1 Planctomyces sp. | reverse complement strand
GGTTTGGCACCTCGATGTCGGCTCATCACATCCTGGGGGTGAAGAAGCTCCCAAGGGTTCGGCTGTTCGCCGATTAAAGTGGTACGTGAGCTGGGTTCAGACCGTCGTGAGACAGGTCGGTCCCTATCTACTGTGGGCGTACGAAACTTGAGGGGTTTTCTCTTTAGTACGAGAGGATTTGGAGGGACGCACCTCTAGTGTTCCTGTTGTCACGCTAGTGGCATGGCAGGGTAGCTACGTGCGGTAGGGATAAGCGCTGAAAGCATCTAAGCGCGAAGCCTCTCCCAAGATTAGGTTTCGTTGACCGTAAGGTCTGAAGTCCCCTGGAAGACGACCAGGTCGATAGGCTGGATGTGTAAGGCGGGTAACCGTCTTAGCTAACCAGTACTAATGGACGAACGCTTGACCATTTTTATCTTTGGTTTTTCGCCGAAGGCGAGAATCAAAATGGTCATCTTTGGACGATCCGTGAAATCCGGATGATATCTGAAACAGTTAACACAACCACCACCTGAGTTTAGGTGATACTAAACTCAGGTATTTCTCCGGTGACCTTACCTGGTTGGGAAACACTCGTTCCCTTTCCGAACACGACAGTTAAGCCGCCAGGGCCGATGATAGTGCCGTAAGGTGTGAAAGTAGGTTATTGCCGGGGTCTTTTTGGCTCTCCCTTCGGGGAGAGCCTTTTTTTTTGTCAGGCGATGGCGGAGCCAGTCTCGTTTTGAGAGTTTGTAATTCAGATCAAGACTGGCAACGTAGGAAAGTCGGCGAATTGTCGGTTCATTCCAATTCTGAATAAGTCGTTTCGTGTTAGGTGGTGCCGGATCATGAATGACAACCAGGCTGACGTTAAAACGGCGCCGGGTTTCATGAAATCAGTCGAGGAAGCTGGCAGTTTGCGGGAGTTGCTGCGGGTGGGCGTTCCGTTGATGATCAGTTCTGGTTCGGTCAGCTTGATGCACATCGCCAATCGGACGTTTTTGACGTGGGAATCTCGTGAGTCGTTGGCGGCAGTTTTGCCGGCGGGGATTTTGCATTGGACGATCATCAGTTTGGTCTTCGGGACGGTGCAGTACGCGAACACGTTTGTTGCTCAATACGACGGGTCGGGGCAACGCGATCGAATGGCGGCGTCGGTTTGGCAAGCTGCCTATCTGGCGATTGTCGCCGGGGTGATCCTGACATTTTGCTCTTTGTTCGCAGGACCGCTTTTTGGACCGAATTTCATCGGTCATGAGGCAGCCGTAGCAGTTCGTGAGGCAGAGTATTTTGAAGTTCTATGCTTCAGTTCACTGCCGATGTTGTTGACGGCGGCACTGACGACCTTTTTCAGCGGACGGGGAAAAACTCGGACCGTGATGTTGGTCACGGTGGTCGGCGTCGCGGTAAATATCAGCTTTGATTATCTGCTGATCTTTGGTGAGTTACCGTTTCAAGAGTGGTGGGCAATCCCATGTCCGTTTCCGAAAATGGGCATCCGGGGAGCTGGCATCGCGACGTTTATGGCTCAAACGGTGGAATGTGTGTTGTTAATTTGGTTGCTGTCGTCGCGAAGTTTGGTGGACGAGTTTGGAATTTGGCGTAACCGGCGGTTTGATCGGGAGCTGTTCGGTCGGTTTCTGCGATTTGGATTTCCGCAGGGGCTGCATTTCTTTTTGGATGTCGCCAGCTTCGCGGTGTTCATGTTGTTGGTGGGCCGGCTGGGCCGGAACGAACTGGCGGCGACGAATCTGGCATTTAATCTCAACACGTTGGCGTTCGTTCCGATGCTCGGTTTGGGAACGGCGGTTTCGACGCTGGTTGGTCAGCGAATTGGGGAGGGTCGGCCGGAGATAGCGGTAAGAACGACATGGACGGCGTTCCGCGTATCGGCCGCGTATATGCTCACGTTTGCCGCGATCTACACGTTGCTCCCAGATGTCATTTTGAAACCGTATGCAGCGTTTTCAGAAGAGGCCGACTTCGCGGCCTTGCGTGCTCAGGTGATTGAGTTGTTGCGGTTCGTGTCCGTGTACTGCTTCTTCGATGCCATGGGAATCGTGTTTGGGTTCGCGATCCGTGGAGCCGGGGATACACGTTTCGCGTTGGTTTACTCGTGCGTGACGGCGTGGATGTTGATGGTTCTGCCGACCGCCGTCAGCCTGATTTGGTTTGGCGGCAGCCTGCGAGCGAGTTGGTGGTTTTGCACGGTTTACATCATCGTTTTGGGGCTGGGATTCTTTTTTCGATTCCAAACTGGCTATTGGAAAACAATGAATGTCATCGAATCAAGAGCTGACTCGGTTGGGTTGTGACTGGGCTTGGAATTCGCACATGGCCGGAACTGCCATCGCGTCAATGATCGCTTGCGCGACCTCATACGGATCGCAGAAAACATCTGCGCGTTGTCCCGTTCGGCTCGTCACGCGGAGCGGTAATGGCTACGTAGCCATCATTCTCCCGCGTGAGGAGTTGAACGCTTCACGACGCGCCGAAGTTTTCTGTGATCGGGATCAGTCATCATACCGATACATGCGGAAACCTGAGCTTTACTGATTTCGACTCCGGCTGAGCAGCTCAAGAAGCCATGTTCCAATGACTCCTGTTCCACGCCTAGCGGAGCGATCGCCCTCGCAATCGATTCCTGTCGTTTTTCTGGTTAACTTCGTACAAATCGCAGCATGTCCGAGCTACCTTGGTATCAGTCTGGGCTTCAATTTACTTGCACTGGCTGCGGCAACTGCTGCACCGGCCCGGCTGGGTATGTGTGGGTCAGCGAACAGGAATTGCACGAGATCGCGGAGTTCCTACAACAGTCGATTGGGGAAGTCCGCCTGTTTCACACCCGGCTATTCGGTGTGCGGACGTCGCTGAATGAATTCGCGAATGGCGATTGCACATTCTTCGACCCCGTGACGCGACGCTGCACGATTTACTCGGTCCGGCCGATTCAATGCCGCACTTGGCCGTTTTGGCACAGTAATTTGCGATCATCAGAATCCTGGGAACAGGTGAGGCAAACCTGTCCGGGTGCTGGAAGTGGACAATTCTTCTCGGCCCAGGAGATCGAAGCTCAAGCTGGTGCGTTTGAAGTTTGACTCTCGGAGGTTTTTTTTAGAAAACTCCGTGTCAATGTCGCGTTCACCGACAACGGCGGCTCCGGCGGTGATGTGCGCAGCGGAAACCTCGGCCGAGATCTGCTGAACGGCGGACTGGAAGACGACGGCTTCAGCGGCAACGAAGACGATGAAATCCCCGAATTCTTTTTCGGCATTTGAAATTCGCTCGGCTGGCCGGACATGAAGGGCTGCACAACCGAGCCAACCACTTATTCACAATTGTGCGACTGATCCCAATCTCGCTCGCAGTTGACTCACATTCGCCCGGCCACGCGTGCCCAACTGTCATTTAGAATGGATTGTCACAGTTCGGCCGATACACTCTGCGATCTTTTTGAGATCAGGTATATGCAGGCAGCGAAAACTTTTCGAGTGGCGACGCTCGGTTGCAAAGTGAATCAGTACGAAACGCAACTCGTGGTCGAGGCGCTTCAGCGTGCGGGATTTCGCGAAGCTGTTGAGCGTGCCCCGGCGGATTTATGTGTCGTCAACACATGTACAGTGACAGAAAACGCCGATTCTCGCGCGCGGCAAGTTGTCCGTCAGTTGGCTCGCGAGAACCCGGATTGCCAGACAATTGTGACTGGTTGCTACGCCACGAACGATCCTGATGCGGTCGCGCGGCTGCCGAATGTGATCGAAGTCGTCTCCGACAAACGTGAACTGCCCGATGTGCTGCTGCGGCTGGGCGTGACCGAATTTCCGACCGGGATCAGCCGCTTCGACGGGCACAAGCGAGCGTTCGTCAAAGTGCAGGACGGCTGTGTTCTGCGTTGTTCATACTGCATTATTCCGCACGTTCGGCCTCGTTTGGGGAGCCGTTCTCCCGCCGATATCGATGCGGAAGTGCGGCGGTTGATTGATTTTGGATATCGCGAGATTGTGCTGACTGGGATTCATGTCGGACATTACGGCGTCGATACAACGCGCGGACGGTCGGGGCTCGAACCGTTTCGATTGTGGCATTTGTTGCAGCGATTGGACCGAATCCCTGGCAATTGGCGGATGCGGTTGTCGAGCATCGAAGCGGCCGAAATCGGCGATGATTTCATTTCTGCCGCTGCTGATTGCGAACATTTGTGCCCACACTTTCATCCGGCTTTACAGAGCGGTTCCGATTCGGTCCTCAGCCGGATGCGTCGACGATATCGCGTCGCCAAATTCTTGGAGATTGTCGCTAGGCTTCACGAACGATTGCCGAATCCGGCACTGACGACGGATGTGATTGTTGGCTTTCCCGGCGAGACCGACGAAGAGTTTTCTGAGACGCTCGACACTTGTCGTCAAGCGCGGTTCCTAAAGATTCACGCGTTTCCGTTCAGCCGCCGCCGTGGAACACCGGCCGCGAAGATGCCGGGACAGGTTCCACCTCCGGTCATCAAGGCTCGCTGTCGGGAACTCGCAGAGCTCGAAAACGAACTCTTGATGCAGTATCAATCGCACCGCATAGGGTGTGACACCGAAGTTCTTGTGGAAGGCGTTTGTTCCAATCGAGCGGGCATTGTCTACGGCACGGATAGAAATTATTTGACCGTCGAACTCCCTGGCACAAAGCACGATTTGGGTCATTTGGTCGTTGGCCGGGCGATCCAAAGTGGCACAACGCTCCGCGTCGCGAGTGGCGATTCTGACCGTCGCACGACAATTCGAACGGATTCGCAAAACTTGGTGGCCGAACGACTTTCCGAACCAAATTGGACGAGCGTCTTTGAGCGGGAATTCGTAGAATCTGCTCCCGACCTAAATCACTAACCTGAGGCGTCAGCGTGGGCGAGTGTCTCGCGACTCTTGGATTAGAAAGCCGTTTGGAGCGTTCGCGATCGCTGACGCTTCGGGTTGGTGTGTGACAAATTGAGTGACTTCCGTCTAATCGAGGTGTGTTCATGGCCTTGCCCGAAATTACGACCAAGTACACCACATTAGAGGAACAGAGCGACGTGCTCGTCGTGAAGTTCACCATGAAGATGCTCAACGATGAAGAGAACATCGAGCAACTGGGACAGGAATTGTTTTCGCTGGTCGAACAATACAGCCGAACGAAGCTGGCCGTGGATATGTCGCAGGTCGAGTACCTGACGAGTTCCGTTCTGGGAAAACTGATTACTTTGCACCGCAAGTTGCATCGGTTGCAGGGCCGCTTGGCGTTATTCGGCCTGACGGAAGGTGTTGCGGGGATTTTGCGAACCAGCAAGTTGCTGACGTATTTCACTGTCGCTGGAGACAAAGACTCAGCCGTTGCGCAACTGGCGGGCTGATACTTCCGGACAACAAAGGTTGACCTGTGGCATCGCTGATTGTGATCGAGGGGATCGACGGTTCTGGCAAGGGAACGCAGGCACAAGCGCTGACCGAACGACTGCGCGCGATCGGGCGGACTGTGGAGTTGCTCAGCTTTCCGCGTTATCGCGACACGCTCTTCGGGCACGCGATCGGTGAGTTTCTCAACGGTCGCTTTGGCCAGCTCAACGAAGTGCATCCGTTTTTGGCGAGCGTTCTTTACGCCGCCGACCGCTTCGAGTCGAAAGGTGTGTTGCTCGATGCGCTCAACCGCTGCGATGTCGTCGTCTGCGACCGCTATGTTCCGTCCAATTTGGCTCATCAAGGAGCGAAGCTCGATGGGGCCGAGCGTCAGGACTTGTTGCGCAAGATTCAGCAGATCGAGTTTGAAATCTTCGGCCTGCCGCGGCCGCAATTGATCGTGCTGCTGGATGTTCCGGTCGCGATCGCTCAGAAAAACATCGCTTCCAAAAAAACACGTAGTTACACCGACAAAGCCGCCGACCTGCAAGAAGCGGATGCCGAGTATTTGCATCGAGTCCGCGACGTCTATCAGCACTTGGCCGCCACCGAACCGAATTGGCTGCGAGTCGATTCCGTCGCGGCCGATGAGCAACGTCCGATCAATGACATCGCCGACGAAATGTTCCAGCTCGTCACTGCCGTTACGTAGGCGAGTCGCTCCCGCGAGTCGCTCCCGCGAGTCGCATTCGGTGAACGAGCTGTCGGGGGCGCGAATTTCAGAAATCGCTGACGACAGTTTCTCCAACGTTCGAACAACGGTTGCGGAGTAATGTTCAACCACACGAACTCAACAGCCACACCAGCAGTCCCTTGGCCAAGTGCATTCGATTCTCGGCTTGCTGGAAGACGATGCTGTTCGGTCCGTCGATGACGTCGTCGGTGACTTCTTTGCCACGGCGTGCGGGCAGATCGTGCATGAACAAGCAGCCGGCGGGGGCTTTAGCCATCAGTCGTGAGTTGACTTGGTATGGCGCGAAAATCCGATTGCGTTTGTCCGCTTCGGATTCTTGCCCCATGCTGGCCCAGACGTCGGTGTACACGACGTCTGCATTCGCAACGGCAACGGCCGGGTCCGAAACTTGAGTTACATCGCAAGCCGGAAACGTCAGCCGGATCGCTTGCAGCAAGTCTTCGTCGAGCTCAAAGTCGCGCGGAGCGCACACCGTCATCTTCATGCCGAGCATGGCCGTGATCATGGCCAATGAACTGGCGACGTTGTTGCCATCGCCGACGAAGACTAAACGTTTCTCCGTGACATCGCCCCAAACTTCCTGCAAGGTCAGCATGTCGGTTAGCGCTTGGCACGGATGCTCGTCATCCGACAGGCCGTTGATGATCGGACATCGCGCGAACGACGCGAAATCTTCGATCAGCTTCTGCGAGAACGTGCGGAGCACGACGGCGTCGGAATAGCCGCTGATCACGCGTGCCACATCCGCGAGCGATTCACGACCACTGAGTCCAGCATCGGTGCCGCTTAAGAATAACCCGGTTCCGCCGAGCTGTGCGATGGCGGCATCGAATGACACCCGAGTGCGGAGAGACGGCTTCTCGAAAATCTGCGTCAAGTACCGGCCTTGCAACACGGCTGGGCGTTCGCCGAGCTTCCAGCGCGACTTTAACTCGTGCGACGACGCCAGAATCTCGTGGACGTCGTCCACACTCAAATTGATCAACGAAATCAGGTTCTTCATGGTTGTTTCTCGCTGGTCGAGTCAGGCCGAAAACTCCGGCGGTGGCAACTGACCGATCGAATCAGCGGGTCCGCGTTTAGCGGACACGATGGGCGGCAAACGAAATTGAGTCGACTACTGTAAGGATTTTCTCAAAACCAGCAACAACACCGGGCCGCTGTTGGGTCTTTCATCCGTGGACTCACGAATTCACCAGTCGTTGCCCGTTATCTATCAGTTGCAGAACGGTGGCAATGCTCACATGCTGACATGGCTCTGATTGTTTGATCGAGAGGATTTGGCATGAAGTCCGCGATAGTGACGTTTGGGATTTTTCTGGTATCGAGTTTGGCTGCGGCTGCGGCCCCGAATGATTCAGCGGAACGGAATCCGCGAACGGCGTATTTCACCACCGGTGACTATCAGGATTTATTGTGGTTTCCGCTGGATTCGCAGGCCAGCATTGAGGCGGCGTTTGAAGCGTTGCAAAAGACCTACAAGGTCAGCCGCATTTGGTGGCGCGGCGGGCAGGATGAGATTTGGGGGAATCAGTTTGTCATTCGGCCGGAGAACCGCGAGTTCGCTAACATTTGGAAATGGTGGAAGTACCTGGCCTACGAGGTCGTCGGGACGAATCGTATCGCAGTGAAGGCGGCCCACGATCGCGGGCAAGAAATTTGGTTGACGACCGGTCTGTTCGACAACGGCTCGGCGGCGGATGTTGGTTACGTCGGTTTTCCGTATGCCGTCGAAGATCGTGCGCGAGCCGAGCATCCGGAATGGGCACCAGTCAATCGGTTCGGCACATGGCGACAAGGTGGGCCGATTGAGTTCGCGTACCCAGAGGCTCGCCGCGCGTTGATCGAAACGCTGACGAAGTACACAGTCACCGGGGGTTACGATGGCTTGGCGTTTCTGACGTATGCCGAGAATTTCAGTCAGCGCTACGAAGATGAATTCGGCTACAGTCCGCCGATCGTGGGCGAGTTCCAGAAGCGGCACGGCATCGACATTCGCACTCAGCCGTTCGACAAAGACGTTTGGTCGCGTCTGCGCGGCGAGTACCTGACGCAGTTCTTTCGCGAGCTGCGAGCGTCGCTCGGCAAGCATCAGAAACAGATCGCGGTATGTGTTGATGGCCACAATCCGCGACTGCCGACGGCGTGGAATTTTGAAGGTCGGCCGCGAACAGCTGGGCGGATTCACTTCGATCTGGAGACGTGGGTCAAAGAGAATCTCGTGGACGAGATCAACGTGTACGCGCCGAACACGGAGAAGTCGATTCACGATGTCGAAGCCGTCTGCAAAGGCACGAAGACCCGCTTGTCGGTTTTTCAGACTCGCGGCCCGATGCCGGAGGGAGCGCCTCGAATCATGTTCTTGGCGACCGACATTGAAAGCGGCTTCGATTGGGAAAACTATGTCAACTACCCGGACGAAAACATTCCGCTGCAGCCAGCGGATGCTTTGAAAAATCCCGACGTATTAGCTCGGCGTCGCTTACTGACGGCAGTGTTGAAGAAGAAGCAGTCGCTCACGGTCAGAGAACTAGCGGCGGCGGCGCGAGATGCCGACTTGTACGTTCGCCGAGCGGCGATCAAGGCTCTGGCAATGTTTGGCGACAAATCGGTGATTGGGGTGATCGAATCGGCACTGGTTGATCAAGAAAATTCCGTGCGCTGGCAGGCGGCGCTTGCCTTGGCTGATTTGTCGAGCACGCATGTCGTCGAGAGTCTTTTGGAATCCGCCGCACGCGATGACTCGACGTTTCAGTTTCGCTTTCGAGCACTGCCGGAAGCTCTGAAAAAACTTCAAGCCGCCGATAAGTTGGGTCTACCGGAAAAAGCGGTCTTGGCTGCTCAGCTGACCAACGCGAATGCCGAGGTCCGCGAAATGGTGCTGCATTGCTTCAAGGTGGTCGGTGCTCCAGCGACACCCGCGATCGAAGCCGCGCTGCTGGAAATCATCCGCCACGATGTCAGTCCGAATTCTCGCGAGCTGGCGTTGATCAACATGCGGAGCAGTTTCGGCGCGACTCCGACAACATTGGCCGCGATTCGCGAGTGCATGACTGGCACAGACGAAGCTGTTCAGGTTCGAGCCGCCTCGGCGTTGGCGATGCTTGCCGCGCGAGCTGATGCGCCGCGCGAGCAGCGTGAGCAAGGACTCGTCGAATTGGCGGCATTCTTCCGAAAATACGGCGATGGTTGTCAGCGCAGCGACAAAGACTGGGGCTGGCGCGAAGTCGGCCCTGGCCTGCTGAGCTTCGGCGACGACGGCCGCGCGATTCTGAACAAGATGCTGGCCGATCGCGACAACATGCGGCTCGCGACACTGGCTTGGTATGTGTTGTATTTGCCTCAAGGTGACAAACGGGGCAGCATCACCGCCGAACAAGACGCGGAAGCACATCGGAATCACCCGAAAATCCCCATCGGGCTTGGCCGACTTGGCCCGGAGGATTGATGCTTTGTCAGCCGCGAAATTGCACGGATTCTGAGTAGCTGAAGATGCGTCTTCCCGCCGGGACAGGCCCGACGGAGAGTGACTTCGATCTGGAGAATACTTTAATGACGACATTTGACACGCCGACTTTTCCGGGAGCTTCACTGCCGATTGATCGCGACTTCTTCGATCGTGAGTTGAAGGCGTTCATTCCACCAAAAGTCTTTGACGCACATTGCCACTTGTGGCTTGAGAAGGAAGTTCAGTTTCGGCTGCCCGATTTCAGCGGCGACGTCGATGCCAACGAGTACATGCGGTTGATCGAAGACTTGCATCCGGGGCGGACTCAAGGAGCGTTGTTTCTGTCGTTCGCGACGCCGACGAACACGGAGGGGCAACATCGAATGAATGAATTCGTCGGCCGCGAGACAGCCAGCAATCCGGCCTTTCGGGGAGAGTTCTTTGTCCGACCGGAAGACGATCCCGAATGGGTGCGGCAAGAAGTGCGGCGGCTCAAGCTGCATGGGCTGAAGTGTTATCACACATTCTCGCCGACGAAGCCGACCTGGGAAGCGGACATCCCTGACTATTTACCCGAACGCTTGGTGCAAGTCGCGGACGAGGAGGGCTGGGTCATCACGTTGCACATGGTCAAATCACGAGCGGTCGCGGACCCCAGCAACATCCATTGGATTCGTCATTACTGCGAATGTTACCCGAATATGAAGCTGATCTTGGCGCATTCGGCTCGTGGTTTTCAGCCGGCTCACAACTTGGAAGGGCTGCCGAAGCTGACGGGCCTCGACAACTTGTATTTCGACACGAGTGCTAACTGCGAACCGATTGCGCATCAAGCAATCATTCGCATCATTGGGCACAAGAAGCTGATGTATGGCTCGGACTTGCCGATCAGTCACATGCGCGGGCGCTCGCTGTCGGCGGCCGATTCATTCCTATGGATTTATCGCGAGACCCCTGTCTGGGGTGAAAAACATCAACAAGTGCATCCGGTAATGATCGGCCTGGAACATCTCCGATCGCTGAAGTGGGCCTGCTGGTCTGAACGGCTCAGCGATCATGCGATCGAAGATATATTCTGGAACAACGCGGCCGAATTGCTGGGCGTTATGTGATCTTTGTGATCGCGGCTTGAGCGGCGGATCGGACGCTGGGGTACTTGTCATCTTTGGCGAGCGTCTTGATGGCGGTTAGAGCGATGGCCGATTCCGAGCCGATGGCGGCCAGGGCCTCAACTGCCGCGAGGCGCACGCTGCCGCGATCATCTTGCAGCAAACGCATCAAACCGGGAACGGCCGGGGCGCTGGCTGGCCCGATGCCAGCGAAGGCACGCGCCAGTGCTTCGCGCACGCCGTAATCTTTGTCGTTGAAGAGTTCGAGAAGTTGCGGGATCGCACTGGCCGCGTTCGGGCCGATGTCGCCGAGAGCTTTCGCACACGCCGTTCGGACAGCGCGATCGACGTCGGTCAATTGTTCGGCCAATGCGGGGACGGCGGCTTTCGCATCCGGCCCGATCGCACCGATCGCGCGGGCCACGGTTTCGCGAACATCCGCATCAAGATGTTGCAGATGTCCAGCCAACTTGCCGGCGAAGATGCGGGCCAGCGAGCCGATTTTTCCAATCGCCTCCGCCACCGCTTCGCGCGCCGGTTTGTCGAGGTTCGTGACTTGATCGACGAGCGCGGAGAGCGCTTCTTTGGCAAGCGGGCCGATCCCGCCAATCGCTCGCGCGGCGGCTTCGATCAATCGTGGCTCCCGTTCCTTCAGCCACTGAATGAATTGTGGGACGGCCTCGATCGAACTAGGACCGATGCGGCCCAAAGCCTCTGCTGATTTCACACGCACGGTCAATTGTGGATCGTTCAGCTTGCCGATCAAAGCTGGCACCGCCCCACGTGCCTCTTTGCCGAGCAGCCCCAAGCCTTCCGCCGCGATTGCGCGATCGGCCGGAGCGTTGTCGTTCAATCGCTTCAGCAACGGATCGACGGCTGCTGCCCCCAATTGTTTGAACGCAGCGATGGCGGCGTCCGCGATCATTGTGTTCCCTCGCTTGCGAGCCTGCAGCAACGGCCAAGCGGAGGCGGGCTTCGGCGACTCACCCAATTTCTGCAGGGCGTGCACTCGCACCGGGATCGGCAGCCAATCGAGAGTGAAGAGAAATTTCCAAAACCAATTCATGAACGTCGCCTGTTGCTGCGGGTCGCAATCGGACGTTCGGAACGATGGTCGGAATCGGCGAGATCGTCAACTCACTTCGCCAACAGCTCGCGCACGGCTTCGGTCACCTGCTCGTCGGTGAACTCCGTAAATGTCTGGGCGACCTTGCCGGCGCGGTCGAACAGTCGCAGGCACGGAACCGCCATGTCGGGAATATCGAATTGCTCGAAAGCCGCGTCGTCGGTGCCGTCTTGCGATCGCAGATTTTCAAAGCTGGCTCGCTGCGACTTCAAAAATGATGCGACTTCGCTATGAGCTTCTTTGTCGTCGAGCGCGACGCCAATCACGGACAACCCGTCCGCCGCGAATTGCTTGGCGAGTGCCACCGTCTGCGGAAATTTCTTTCGGCAGGGAGGACACCATGTCGCCCAATAATCGACCAGCACGACTCGACCACGATGCTTCGCGATCAATTCCATCAGCGTCGCTTGATTGCCGAGCCTGAGGTCGATCTTGAATTCCGAATCGTCGGCGGAGGACGCCTCCGTTGAGTCTGGCTCAAGATTCGGTTCGCTTTGCGGGCCGGGCACTTCGTCGCTGCCGTTCAATTCCGATCCCGGTCGATTCGGCGGCGAGCCAGACGATCCGCATCCGATGACAACACTTCCCAGCAGGCTCAAGCAAGTAGCAATTAACACAAAGCGACAAAACATCGGTTCCAACTCCAGACGACGATGGCAAGCCACGACACTCCGGGTCGTGGGTTCGCGCTGCTGAGTATTATGCCACATTTTGCGGCTTCGACTTACCGAAAATCTTTCGGGTTGCCGAACGTACCGGCCTTGCTGTCGAAGGAAATTCCTTCGCGGCCGCCGCGTAGCGGACCTTTGCGTTGCGGGCGAGGTGCCGCCTCGGGTTCTGAGGCGGACTCGTCGGCCCTCGGAACTTCCGATTCGGGCTTTTTCTTCAGAGCTTTCAGCGAAAGGCCGATGCGGTGTTTGGCAGGATCGATGTCTTTGACCTGCACTTCAATTTCTTGTCCGACTGAGACGACATCAGCCACTCGAGCCACGCGTTTGTAATCCAGTTCGCTGATGTGAATCATTCCTTCGACGCCGGGATCAAGCTGCACGAATGCGCCGAAGTCGGTGATTCGCGTTACCTTGCCCAGAACGTTTTGGCCTTGGCAAAACTTCTGAGACGCCGTGTCCCACGGGCTTTGACTGAGTTGCTTGACGCTCAGGCCGATCTTCTTTTTGTCTTCGCTGATGGTCACGACCTTGACCTGCACGGCCTGGCCTTCGGCGAGCACTTCGTTGGGATGTTTGATGTGCTGCCAACTCATTTGGCCGATGTGGATGAAGCCGTCAACGCCACCGATGTCGACGAACGCACCGTAGTCCTTGACCGACTTCACGACGCCATCCAGCGTTTGGCCCACGTCCAGCGTGCCGAGAATTTTCTCCGATGCCTCTTTCCGCTCTTCGGCCATAACCGCGCGGCGGCTGACGATCAGGTTCTTCTTGTGTCGATTGACCTCAATGATTTTGACTCGCAGTTTCTGGCCAACGAACTGTTCCAAGTTTTCGATGAAGTACAGATCGACTTGGCCAGACGGTAGGAATCCGCGAAGCGTGCTGATCATGACCTCCAACCCACCTTTGTTGGACTTGGTCACCATGCAATCAACAATTTGTCCCGCTTGCACCATGTCCCAGTTGCCGGAAACTTTGTGCTTGCCGGTCGGCAGGCCGACATGAATCAGCCCCTCTTCCTGGCTAACCTTTTGTACGACGACGGTGAGTTCGGCTCCCAGCTCCGGTACGTCTTTGCCTTCAAACTGTTTGACTGGCAACAGTCCTTGCGATCGATAGCCAAGATCGAGGAACAGATTCTCGCCATGAACGAGCGCGACTTTCCCTTTCAGTCGCTGGCCTTGCTGCAGTGCTTCCTCGGAGGGCATCTCCGTTGATTTTGTTGCCGTTCCGCTTCCGTCCGTCGGTGCGGCGGCCGTTCCGCTGACCAGTGCGGCGTTGAGTTCGGCTTCCAGCGACGCATCGAGATTTTCTTTGCCAGGGATGTCGATACTGCTGGGTTCGCGCCGCGGCGGCAGATCGAGCATTGGTCGAGCTTCGCGTTCGGCCTCCGCGTCGATGTCCACTCGCACCATCTTGGATGGATCGACCGAAGGGACGGCCTTGAACGACTCGCTACCGGTCGGGTTCAGTTCGACGCGACGAACAGGCTCTGGCGAAGTGTTTTCAACTTCGCTTGGGCTCGTGTCCGAAAGGGAGAGAGATTCGGGGATTGGGTCAGCGGTTGCGGCAGTGGGATCAGACGACATGCGGAAGAAATCCTGATTCAGAAACAACAATCCGAAAGAAGTTTAGCCCAACCCGAATCGCGACAACCACGAATCGAACCGTTGAGGCCGAAACAGCGTACTCGCGCCGATTTCATTTGCAATACTGCGGCTACCAAGTAACCCGAAGCGTCCGGCAGGGGGACAGGACTGCGAGGCTCGAGATTTGAGATTTATGACATCCTGTAGCGCTCGCCTTCACTGACATTTCGGGTTACAAGAAGTCCGGCGACACTCAACGGATCACCTCGCGGACCAACACGAATGCCTCGGCCGCGTGAGTGCTGATCGTGGAACCGCGATATCGCGCGAGCGCTTCAATCGCTTGCAACGAACGGGGATTCGGCGCGGGCTTAATTTGCGTTTTGAAGCAGGCCATCGCGTCGAGCTTTTTCGGCAGAAAATCGGAGATATCGACGAAAACGGTCGGGTAAAAGACGGCACTGGCGATCGGCGGGGACCATTCGGTTTCGGACAGTGTCTCGTAGCACCAAAGTTGCCGAACCGGGCAATTCGCCAGCGGTCGCGCGGCGACCAGCGTGGCGTGATAAATCCGGCCATGATCCGCGTGAATGTCGCCATGATGTGGCAGGTAGACTCGTTCCGGCCGCAATCTTTGAAACTGCTGAGCCAGCGCGTCGGCGACCAAATGCCCCGGAGTTACATCCAGCCGGGGCGCGGGGAAATCCAAAAAGACCGTCTCAGTGACACCCAGCAGCGCGTGCGCTTGCCGAGCCTCCACCCGCGTGCGCTCGATCCAATCTTGATCGAACAGCTCAGCCATGCCGCGTGTGACGACGATCACAAACACGTCGTCGCCAGACGCGACGTGTCTAGCCATCACGCCGCCGCATCCCAGCACTTCGTCGTCTGGATGAGGCGCAATCACCGCGATCCGCATGTCATTTCCTTCGTTTTTCGTTGGCAGGCGAGCCGCTGGGAGTTTCGCAGTCGCCAGTCTGCGTTGAGCGGATGTCGCCTGGATTCTGTTGAAATTGATCGGCGAAAGAAAGCGGTATCGGCCGCTTTGTCGTCGGCGAGTCGCGTTCCGACCGTCTGGGAACTCGCATTGAACTGTATTGCAGTGGCGTCCAATAGCTTTGGACATCTCAGTTGCGGAGAAACTGAGCTACGTCCGGTTATGCCGAGACTGCCGATCGTGCAGCAATGTCGAGCGAGCGAGATTGTGAATTGCCCGCAATCGGCTAACTCATTGTTACGTTTGCTTTTGGCTTCAGGGATGATGCTCGTCGACATGGCTGCTGTAACGCGTGGTTCAGGTGTTCTGCCTGATGGAAGCTGATCGTGACAATCCCGACCGACATCTTGCTGATTGAAGACAATCCCGCAGACTCCGAGTTGATCGAGATTCTGTTGGTAGATTGCGCAGTTGGTTGGAAGGTTGTGGCGTGCGCGAACTTGGCGGAGGGCCTGCACGCGTTGAGTTCAGCGGAGTCGCAGGGGCGATTCGCGGCGGTGTTGTCGGATTTGTCGCTGCCGGACAGTTTCGGGTTGAAAACGTTCACGGCGGTGCAGGCGGCGGCAGGTCGTTTGCCAGTCATTGTGTTGACGGGGAACAGCGACAAAGCGAGTGCGCTGGAAGCGGTGCGGCAGGGTGCTCAGGACTACTTATCCAAGGGTTCTTTGACGAGCGAGTTATTGGCGAAGTCGTTGCACTATGCGATTGAGCGAAAGCGACTGGAGTTATCTTGGCGCGACGATTTGGAGCAGCGGGTTCACGAGCGGACGGCTGAGCTATCCGTCGCGAATCGCGAGTTGGATGAGAGTCGCCGATTCATCGAGACCGTGATGAACGCCACACCGGCGATCGTTTTTGTTTTGGACTTGGCGACGCAGCGAATCACTTACATCAACGATCAACTGCATAATCTTACGGGGCTGACACTGGATGACATCCGGCAGTGCGACGAAGCGTTCTTGAAAAGGATGTTTCATCCGGATGATGTGGTTCCCGCGCTTGAGAACATGCGTTCGTTGACGCAATTGCGAGATGGCGATGTGCATGAATCAGTCGTTCGATTGCGAAAGCCCGACGGTTCGTGGCGCTACTTGGAGTCGCGTTGCGTCCCGTTTCGCCGGTCGGCTGACGGGACAGTGCGGTTGATTTTAGGAGCGTCGAATGACGTCACGGATCGGCGACAAGCGGAAGAAGTCTCTCGGCAGCGGCAAGAGCAGCTCGTGTTTGTGACTCGGCAGGCGATGCTGGGTGAATTTGCCTCTGGGTTGGCTCACGAGTTGAATCAGCCGTTGATGGCCGCGGTGAATTACTCGCAAGCGGCGATCCGGCGATTGAAACATGACGATTGGTCGCGCGACGAATTGACCGACTGTCTGAATAAGGTCTCGCAACAAACGCTGTTGGCTGGGGAAATCATCAAACGGTTGCGGCGGCTGGTGACCAAGAAACCGTCCGAGCAAACGGATACCGACGTGGCCGAGATGATTCGCGAGACTTTGGACATGATTCGTCCAATGGCGGATCGCAGCGACGTCAGTGTGCGCTGCGACATCGCGGGCGAATTGCCATCCGTTCGTGCGGATCGAGTTCAGCTTCAGCAGGTCTTGCTGAATCTGATTCGTAACGGTTTGGAGTCGATGCAAACGACTGATCCGAGGGATCGTTGGTTGTTGGTCACGGCCCAACAGGCCAATGAGACGGCGGTCGAAATCAGCGTCTGCGATCACGGAACTGGCTGCGACGTGAAGCACATCGACCGGGTATTTGAGCCATTTTTCACGACAAAAGAGGACGGGTTGGGAATGGGGTTGCCGATCAGCCGTTCAATCGTGGAGGCTCACGGAGGCCGAATTGTCGCGCAGCCCAATCGGACTCAGGGCCTGACCTTTCGGTTCACTTTGCCGCTGCAAACAGGAGGAATGACATGAGCGAAAGTCGGAAAAATCTTGGGCGGGATAAGCTTCCAACTGGTCCCGTTCTTGAACAAGGCGACAAGCTGGAAGCTTATCCCACGCGGCCGATGGTGTTCGTGCTTGACGATGAAGCGGCCGTTCGCGATTCGTTGCAATGTTTGCTGGAATCGGCGCGATACGCCGTCCGGACGTTCGCCACACCGGATCAATTCCTGGGTTCTAGCGAGTTGCCTCGACCCGCCTGCTTGATTCTCGATTTGACGATGCCGGGCATGAGCGGTCTGGAAGTCTTGCGGATAGTTGAATGTTTGCGGCCCCGGCTACCGACCGTCGTGTTGACGGGTTACGCCGATGTGGCGAACGCCGTGACTGCGATGCGGTTGGGTGCCGTGCATCTGTTGGAAAAACCATGTGGAGACAACGAACTGCTGAAGGCTGTGAGCGAAGCGTTCGCGCAAGCCGTGACTCTCGTCGATCGGCAGCAATATGCTGACACCATGCAGTTCCGACTGAAGCGTCTGTCGGCTCGCGAACGGCAATTACTCGATCACTTCGTGCAGGGGGAAAACATCAAAACCATTGCCGGCCGGCTAGGAACCAGTGCTAACACCGTCCGCAATCAACGGTGCGGTATTCTGAAAAAAATGGAAGCCGAATCGGTTGCCGATCTCGTCCGCATGGTGCTGGCGGAACGGGGCCACGTGACCCCTAACTGAGATTCGTGATGTCGCGCTTGTCAGTTTTTCGATTAATGCCTTCCCTAGCCGAGAACCAATCGTGGTGGAGTCGGCTGCGCGGTTGGGTTGTGTCCCAGGGGAAGTCGATTTGGCCCGCGTATTTGTTTACGCTGGCCGTGTTCGGATTGGATTGCTTGCTGCCTGCCAATGGCGCCATCGCGATGTTGTACGTGATGGCCCCCGCGTTGACGCTGGGAAGCGATCGCCCGAAGGCACAGACTAAAATCGGTTTGTTCGCGGTGTTCTTGACCTTGGCCGGTTTGATTTGGCATATGGCGGGGCCCGTGCCATTGTCACGCGCGTTTCTGAAACAAGATGTTCTGGAGCGCTGCACTGCGGCGATTGCCGTAACGCTGATCTGTTGGGTTGGCCGGCACTTGGCTCGTGTCGGAGAAACGCTCGAACAATTGCGGGTGGAGACGAGCTTGCGAAAGGTGTCAGACGAGGCGGCGGCGTACTTTCGAATGTTGGTCGAGCACGTTCCGATTGGAATTTCACAAACCGATGTCAACGGTCGAGTGGTCTTCATCAATACGGAGTTTTGCCGCTTGTGGCACCGGTCGGCGGACGAATTGCTGGGCAAGTTAACGGCCGACATTGTTCCGCCGGCACACCGCGACAAAACCCGGGACGACGAGCAGGCCGTGGCCACTCAACGGATCTCGGTGGAGCGGATTGAATCCATCGTGCGAGACGACGGCGAACAGTTCCTCAAAGTGATTCGGACACCGATCACCGATTCGCACGGGGAGTTGCTGGGCGTGCATTCCGTTTGGCTGGATGTCAGCGAACTCAAACATGCCGAGCAAACTTTATCGCGGTATGCCGAGAATTTGGAACGGAGCAATGTCGATCTCAAACAGTTCGCCTACGTGGCTTCGCATGACTTGCAGGAACCGTTGCGAGCGGTCAGCAGTTATTGCCAATTGCTAGAGAAGCACTACGTCGAAGTGCTCGACGTGCGGGGGTTGCGTTGGTTTCAGTTCGTGGCCCGTGGGGCTCAGCGGATGCAGATGTTGGTGCAAGACTTGTTGGTTTACGCGCGGATCGACAACCGCGCGGCCGAATGGGAAATGGTCAGCAGTCGGACATCCTGCATGAAAGCGGTGGAAAACTTGCAGCCGCGTTTGAAGGAAGCGGGGGCCACGATCTTGGTCGGTGACATGCCGACAGTGCTAGCGGATGGCTCGCAACTCGAATTGCTGTTTCAAAACTTGATCGGCAACGCGGTGAAGTTTCGCCGACCGGACGTGCCTCCGGAAGTCTATGTGTCGGCGCGGCGGATCAAGGAAGGCTGGCGATTTACGGTGCGTGACAACGGCATCGGCATCAAGCCGGAATTTCAAGACCGTGTGTTCGACATCTTCCAGCGACTGCACTCACACGACCAATATCCCGGTACGGGCATTGGTTTGGCGATCTGCAAGCGGATCGTGGAGCGTTACAACGGCCGGATTTGGGTCCGCTCACATCCGGGCGAGGGGAGCAAGTTTTATTTCGTGTTGCCGATCCCACGATTGTCCCCGACCGCCGACATCGATCTCGTTCGCCAAGATGAGAATTCGTGAAGTGACCCATGAAATCCCATCAAACTCAACGCCGCTTTCAGATTCTGTTGGTTGACGACAACGCCGCCGACATCGAATTGACTTGCCAGTGTTTTCAAGAGACTGGCGTTCCATGTGATCTGCATGCGTTGCAGGATGGCGATTCGGCTCTGGCTTTCTTGAAGCGGGTACCGCCGTATGAACAGTCGCCGCGGCCGGACTTAATCTTGCTGGACTTAAATCTCCCCGGCACCCACGGCCGAGAGATTCTACAAATCCTCAAGTTGCAACCGGAATTGCAGTCGATCCCGGTGGTCGTGCTGACCACGTCCGAGGCCGACACCGATGTGGCGATGGCGTATCGTCTGCACGCCAACGCGTATCACTGCAAGCCAGTCGATCTGGAAGACTTCTTACGCTTGGCCGCTTCGATCTGCGACTATTGGTTCCGTTGCGCAACCTTGCCGACCACTGACCAGATACGTTAACGAAAACGAGCGCTCGACAAGACTTGGAATTGGAGATCTCGTGGAGCGTTCGTTCTTGCTAACGCTTCGAGTTAGTCGGCAGAAAGCGCTACCGAGCGAACCCGACAGAGAAGCTGAAGATGCGGGTGTTGTCAAAGTCTTGCTTGATGATCGGAATGCCCCAGTCGAGGGCGATCGGCGCGGGCCCCATCATGGGGATTGTCAGCCGCAAGCCGCCGCCGACCGTGGCCCGGAAGTTGTCGAAAGCGACTTTACTACTTTCGACCGTACCGACATCGCAGAACGCGACCGCACCGACCATCCCATCGGCTGTCAGCGGGACGTAGTATTCTGCACCGCCCAGGAACATCCACTGGCCGCCGACTCGCACGCCCGTGTCCACCGGACTGACGCCACGGTACGCGAAGCCGCGCATCGACTGGAAGCCGCCGGCAAAGTACCGTTCGTAAATCGGTGTATCCGGCCCGGTCCACGAGGCGCTTGCGCCGACGGACAGAATGTGCTTCCCGCCGCCGTCTGGCCGACTGAAGACCGTGAAGTAGCGATGGGCTTCACCTTCCGCACGCGGATACACGAAGTCGCCGAACGCTTGCTCAAATCCCGCGTTGACGTAAATCCCTTCCGAAGGGATGAACTGTGAGTCACGCGTGTCGTAGGCCGCGCTCACGCGGGCGGTCGTCAAGAAACTGTTCCCCAAAGCTTTCGCGAGGATCGTCGGCGTCGGGACGCGGGGACTGCTCAGATCAATGCTCTCCAGTCGCAACGCACCCATCACGCTGAACTCGTTGGTCAACTGTCGCCCGAGGCTGACCCGGCCACCCAGCCGATTTTCCTGCCAGTCAGGATAAAACCGATTGAAGTAGAATCCGCTGACGCCAAGGCTGTAATCCGTATCGAGGAAATAGGGATCGGTCCAACTGACCATGTACCGGCTGACGACGTTGCCGGGCACTGCTTCCATGCGGAACTGCTGACCGCCGCCGCGCCAGGCCGTGCCGTTGCGGATGTCATCCCAACTGGTTGGCGGACGTAGGATGTCGAAGTTGTTTTCTTCGAGCACGATCGAGCCGACTGCACCCGAGTTGCTGTTCACTCCGACGCCGAACGACAGCCGGCCGGTCTGCGTTTCCGTCGCCTGATACAACAGGTCGAGTTGACGCGGATCGTCAAAATTCAACTGTCCCTGCGGCGGCTGAAAGGTCAGCGGGTCGGTCGCTCCGCCGCCGAGCGGTGCGGAATAGGGATCAGACTGAGCAAACAACAGCGACGTGCTGGGGTCGAACTCTGTAGTCGCAGTCGATTCCGGCGATTGGCCGCGCGCTTCGGGAGATTGCCCGCGAACTCCGCCCGTTTGCATGACGGATGGGCGGTTCGACCTCGGCTTGTCTTCGACTTTCGCGACTTGTACGCGTGGCGATTCTGGCCCAGCTCGCTCAAAAATTTGACCCTTCAACCGCTGAGTGCTGCGGTCGATCAATTTCGGATCGGCCAAATCCCCGGGATGGACTAAGACGCGATTGAGCACGACGTGCTCTTTCGTGTGCGGGTGATCGCCGTTGATCTGCACTTCGACTTTGCGAATCTTGTAAACCTGATCCTCGTCGATCTGATACACGAGGTCCATTTGTCCCGACTCTTCCAGGAACCGCGGGACCGGTTCGCATTTGGAAAACGTGCGACCGAGCTTGCCGTATCGCTCTTGAATCCCTTGAACATCCTTAGTCATCCATCGCGCGTTGTAATAGTCACCGGATCGCATCTTCAGGCCGGTCGCCAGCTCCTCGGTCGAATAGATCGAGTTCCCTTCGACGACCAAATTGCGAATCTGAAATCGCCGGCCCTCTTCAATGCGATACGTGATGATGGCATGAGCGGCTCCAAAACTGAGCGGGTTCCACGGCCGCTCCTCGATCTCGACTTCCTTGTCGATGCTGACGTCGAAGTAACCCAAACTGTGGTAGTACCCTTTGATGGAGGCGAGGTCTTCGGGGATTTGTTCCGGCTTGTACTTGCCGAACAAGCCGATCCCCAGAAAGGCGGGCTTCAACGACAGCTTGGTCTTCAGCAAGCCACCGGTGAACGACAACCTCGTCCCCACTCGTTCCTTCAAGTCGCCCTCGGAGACGCCGTTGTTGCCGATGAACTTCACCGCGCCGACGATCACCTTCGGACCTTCGTCGATCTCAAAGACCACGCTGCGATCCTTGCGGTCGTTGCCCTTCAGCAGCTTGACCTTCGCGTACGGGAAGCCTTTCGATTTGTAGTGCTCTTCCAGGCGGCGAATGGCTTCACGATTCGCGCTGACATCGAACGGACTTCCCTCGCGCAGACCGGTCAACTTTTCCAAATGCTTGGTTTTGATCTTGGCGTTCCCGCGATACTCGACCTGTTCCACAATCGGCCGTTCGATGACTCGGAAGACCAGGGTCAATCCTTTATCCGTCCGGCGATATCGAGGCTCAACGCTGAAAAACCAACGAGTGCTGTATAGTGCGCGGACATCTTCTCGAACCTGCTGTTCGACCGCTGGCCGCCCGATCGCGGTCCGAACAAGTTGCAGGATCGCCGCCGGTTCGATTGTTTCGTTCCCTTCGATCACGATGTTTGCAATCGGATCGGTCAGTTCTTTGGCATCGTCGCCGAGCCGCAATCCTTCGTCGAGATCGCCCGGGATCTGCTCATCGTCGGGTCGCCGTTCATCATCAATGCGACGTGGCCGCAGACTTTCCTTCGCCGGTTTTCGTAATGACAAGTCGCGATCATCTTGAGTCGAACGGTTTGGCAGATCTTCGTCTGATTCCCACGCCGGCGATTGACCGCGAAACGACGGCACCGACTGACATCCGGTCAGCAGCCACAGGCACAAACAGATTCCTCCGAGCCGAACGGACCACGAGCCATCGGCTCGTTCCGCGCACGCCACAGAGGTGCCGTCCTGGACACCGTTAATCACGAGGGAGTTCCGGCTGAAGGGTGTTTCGTGAAGTGTGGACGGTGCGCAACCACTCACCGTCCCATCGAAGGGGCTGGGTGTGTAGCCGAATCTCGCGTTTTTCAGCAAGATGTGTTTCGTTAAACGAAACCGAAGCGCAAGCGAGGGAGAGCGTTCCCTTATGACTGAACTAATCGAAGCGTGCGGTTTGGCCTTCATTCCATTGACTGAGATTTCCCGCCATGACTCGCACTGACATCGAACAATTGATTCCGCATCGTGACCCGTTCTTGTGGCTCGACGAAGTGGTCGAGCTAACGGAAACGCGAATTCGCGCGAGAAAGCTGTTGTCGCCGGATTTGCCGGTGTTTCAGGGGCATTACCCGCACTTTCCAGTCTTTCCCGGAGTGCTGCAAATCGAAGCGGCGTTTCAAGCCGGAGCTGTCTTGATCGCGAAGCATCATTCGATTGGAGTCGGCAAAGTTCCGGTCGCCACACGCTTAAACAATGTCCAATTCCGCCGCATGTGCCGGCCCGGCGAAACGCTTGATATCGAAGTTCAGCTCACCGAGACATTGGCCAACGCGTTTTTTCTGACTGGCAAAGTTTCCGTCGCCGGCCAACTCTCAGTCCGCCTCGAATTCGCTGTCGCCGCGGCCGATGGATAGTTTTTTTTCCAGTGGAATTCGAGTAGCGCAGAAATGCACTAATCCCCGAGGCAAGCTCAGGGACGAATCAATCAGCAGGCTATTGGATTGGAAGTCCGAATGATGTTTCCTCAGTCTATCGCGAGTTGGCTGTTGATTGGTGGCAGTGCCGTGGCGGTTGGGGTGTGGTTGCTTTCGCCGGCTTGGCGGCACTGGCGGCGTGTGGTGAAGCGGGCACAGACGGCTCAGGCGCTCGATCTATTTCGAAGGCAGCGTGAAATGCTAGAGGCCAAGTTCTTTGACATGGCTCGCGCGTTGGGAAAGCCACGCGGGTTGAGCTGGCTGGATTGCGAGTGGTGTGGTGACGTGACGTTTGCTCACGCATGTGATACGGGATTGCTGACCGCGTTCGTTGGCGTCAATATTCGCTTTCAAGCGATCGAAGGTGGCGACATGGAAGGGATTGAACATGTCGATGCAATTCGTGACGCGGCGGCCGTGTTCCACTTTCAGAACGGATGCTGGGGCACGGGAGGCAAGGCACTGTTCAACATGAATCCAAAGGATGCGATCAAGCGTTTGGCCGGGCAGTTTAATCCGGTGTTTGAGGAGTCTTGATCACACGCACAGACGGGACGGTGGCGGAATGGAAACCAGCCTTTCGTTGGACGAGCAACGCCTTTTGAAGAGCTTGCGGAACCCCGAACAGATCCAGCGATTTCTGGATGACGAGGTGGCGTACAACAAAGAGACGACATGCCGGTCGCCTCGTCGCGTGCTGCGCGACCGAGTCGCTCACTGCGCGGAGGGTGCCTTTTTGGCGGCGGCGGCGTTGTCATTGCAAGGGTTTCCGCCGTTGATCATCGACCTGGAAGCGGTGCGGGATGATGATCATCTGTTGGCGGTTTATCGGCAGAATGGCTGCTGGGGAGCGATCGCCAAATCGAACTACGCCGGCTTGCGGTTTCGCGAGCCGGTGTATCGCACGATGCGGGAACTCGTCATGTCGTATGTCGAGCATTATTTCAATCTCAAGCGAGAAAAGTCTCTGCGGACGTTTTCGCGGCCGGTCAATCTGAATCGGTTCGACAACATTGGCTGGCAGACGTCCGAAGAGGATTTGTGGGCAATCTGCGAATACGTTTGCACGATTCCTCATTGGCGTGTGTTGCCACCAAGCGCGGAGAAGCGCCGCCGTTACGTCGATCAACGTCTGTTCGATGCCGCTCTCGTTGGGACGGTTTGATCATCCTTGCGGGACGACGGGCGGGGTTCCACAATCCGCCGCCGTCGCATTGGGTCGGCAAGGAGGATCGTTGTGAGATTCATATTGCAGGACGTCGGCTCAAAGTGGCTATTCTCAGGGATTGTGGTCGGCCTAATGTTTTTTGGGACGGTCAGTTTACCAGCCTCGGAAGGCGCTCAGGCGGGGACGAGTGACGTCGAGGCGTGGTCGCTGGTGTTTGTCTTCGCGCTGGCCACGCTGATCGGCTTGGGCGTGATCGAGCGAGTCTCGCGGTTGCTGCACACGCCGCTGATGTCGCTGACGAATGCGATCTCGGCGATCGCGGTGGTCGGGGCGATCATCGTGGCTGGTGGCAAGGAGTATCCGACCGAGATTCGGGTGCTGGGGTTCATCGCGCTGGTGGCGTCGATGACCAACATCGTCAGCGGATTTTTGATCACCGACCGGATGCTGAAGATGTTCAAGCAGCCGGGGTCATCGGCCAACAAGGAGGCGAAGCGATGACGCATGTTGTGCAATTGGCGTATCTGGTGGCGACGGTGTTGTTCGTGTTTTCGCTGCACGCCATGAATGATCCGAAGTCGGCGCGGAATGGAGTTCGTGCGGGCGTGTTGGCGATGGCCATCGCGATTCTGGCGACTTGGCTTCAGCCGGGGATTGAGCATCACTTTTGGATTTTGGTCGCAATCGTGCTCGGTGTGGCGATCGGTGTGCCGCTGTCGCGAGTGCCGTTGACGGCGGTGCCGCAACGGACGGCGGTGTCGCACGCTTTTGGCGGATTGGCAGCCGGTTTGGTCGGCACGGCGAAGTTCATTTGGTGGACGTATCACGAGCCGAGTCAACTGACTCAGTTTCGCATGGGTGCGATTGTGTTCGAGGTGTTGTTCGGGTTTCTGACATTCACCGGCAGCTTGATGGCGGCGGGGAAACTGCAAGAGGTCAAGTGGATTCCGCAGCGGCCGGTAACGTATCGGTTTCAGAATGTCAGCAACATCGGCCTGTTGGGGTTGGCGTTTTTGCTGGGTCTCCTGCTGGCGATCGATCCGACTCGCGCGGGGGCGACGATCTTTTTCGCGGCTATTATCATGCTGGCATTGGCGTTTGGCGTGCTGCTAATCATACCGATCGGCGGCGCGGATATGCCGACGGTGATTTCGATTTTGAATGCGTATGCCGGGCTGTCGGCCGTGGCGATGGGCTTCGTGCTGGACAACAAACTGCTGATCACGGCCGGGGCACTCGACGGGTCCAGCGGTCTGATCCTGTCGATCATTATGTGCCGGGCGATGAATCGGTCGTTCACGAATGTGTTGTTTGGCGCGTTTGGCCAAGTGCAAGCAGCTCAAGCTAACGGCGATCAGCGGCATTACAAATCGGAGACTATCGAAGGGGCGGCGCAAGTTTTGGGGCAAGCCAGTTCGGTGGTGATCATTCCGGGTTACGGGTTGGCGGTCGCGCAAGCTCAGCATCGAGTCCGTGAGCTGTACGACTTGCTGACGAAAGCTGGAGTCACGGTGAAGTTTGCGATTCATCCGGTTGCCGGTCGTATGCCCGGGCACATGAATGTGCTGCTGGCTGAGGCGGAGATTCCGTATGGCGATCTGGTTGAAATGGACGAGATTAATTCCGACATGCCGCAATGCGACGTTGCGCTGGTGATCGGCGCGAATGACGTGGTGAATCCGGCGGCTCGGACGGACAAGTCCTCGCCAATTTTCGGGATGCCGATCATTGACGCCGATAAGGCGAAAACGGTCTTCGCGATCAAACGCAGCAAGAATCCCGGTTTTGCCGGCATTGACAATGAACTGTATTTTCAAGACCGCACGTTTATGCTGTTTGGTGATGCCAAAGCGGTCGTCGGCGAACTGGCCAAACAACTCGGCAACGGCTGACCCGCGAATCCGAATAGTCAGAGCAACATTTGAATCGACTCTCGAAGCGGAGCATCGAGCCACAATGGAGCCGCCATGCGTCAAGCCGATCTCAACACCGAAGCCACGAAGCTCTACAAAGCTCACATGGAGTTGATTCAGTCATGGGAGATGACGAAAGAGTATTGGAAAGATGAAACCGCCGAAGCCTTCGAGGAGAATCATCTGGCTCCACTGTCGCCGATGGTCAAAATGTTACTCGACGCGACCAACCGGTTGAACGAAATTTTCTCTCGGTGCGAGCGTGACCTCGCCGATCCCGGTGGCGAATCGATGCAGATCGGTTGAGGGATTTGCGGCACCGGCAACTCAGCCCTAGAATCTGTTCCGTTCAAGTCGGCTGCGAGCCGTTTTGTTTGCTCGCGGCCGATTTCCGTTTTGAAACAGCACTCATTCGATCAGCAGCGAAAGCGCACCGCATGGCTCGGCAATTTTTGAAAGAGTTGAAGGACGGGGACTCGGTCGATGAGGTGTACTTGCTGTCCGACAAACAATTGCGGGCGAATCGGCAAGCCAACCTTTTCTTGCTGGCGACGTTGCGGGACCGCACGGGGCAGATGTCGGGGATGCTGTGGAACATTACCGAGGAATCGGTGGCCGGTTTTCAGGCGGGAGATTTCGTCAAAATTCGGGGCAAAGTGCAGCTCTTTCAGGGCAACATGCAGATGATTTTGACCGCGATCCGCCCGGTCTCGCCCGACAACCTGGACCCGGACGACTTCGAACAAAAGCCGACTGCGAATGTCGAAGCGTTGCTCAAACGGTTGCGAGAAATGCTGCTGTCGATCGAACATTCGGCGTTGCGGTCGTTGATGGAATGCTTTCTGGTGGACGAGTCGTTGATCGGCGATTTGTCGGTCGCTGCGGCCGGAGTCAAAACGCATCATGCGTATCGCGGCGGGTTGCTGGAGCACATCGTCAATATCATGGAAACCGCCAAACGCATCGAGGATTTGTATCCGGCGGTTGACTTCGATTTGCTGCTGGCCGGCATCTTCTTGCACGATCTGGGCAAGGTCCGCGAAATGAGTTTGGATAACGCCTTCGTGTACACCGACGAAGGTCAGTTGCTCGGCCACATGTTGATCGGCATTGAAATGCTGAACGAGAAGATCACCGCCACGACCCGCATGACGGGCGAGCCATTTCCGAATGAGCTCGCATTGCGGCTCAAGCACATGATCATCAGCCATCATGGCTCGTATGAATTTGGTAGCGCTCGCTTGCCGATGACTCCCGAAGCGATCGCGCTGCACTACCTCGACAATTTGGACGCCAAGGTCCACGAGTTCGCCAGGACGATCGCCGACGATCCTAATACGGGATCAAGCTGGACCCCATTCATCGCCCGCATCGACCGCAAGCTATTCAAAGGCCAGCCCGGCGAAAAGCGGTGAATTGAATCCATTTGCATTCAAAGGGCTCAGGCGAGTTGGTAGACTGTGCCGATTCTGTTTTTGGAGGGCACGGACATGCGGACGGATCAACCGCTGACCGAAGAAGACGTGCTGGAGTTCTTGCAGCAGCGGCATCGTGACGGTCAGACTGCGCCGTCGTTGCGAGAGATTGCGGAGCATGTCGGGCACACAACGACTATCAGCGTGCAGCGGATTTTGGATCGGCTTGAGAGCCGGAAGCTGATCGAGCGTGAGGCGGGGAAGTCACGCAGTTTGCGGTTGATGGGACACGCGCTGCCGAAGCGTGGCCTGATTCTGTGGGGGCAGATCGCCGCTGGGCCGCTAATGGAAGTCATTGCCGATGAAGAGCTGTTTGATCTCGGCGAAGAATATAACTCGGACACGCATCGCGGTTTGCGGGTGCGTGGGAATTCGATGGTCGAGGCTCACATTCTGGATGGTGATATTGCCGTGATTCGGTTGCAGGAGACTTGCCACGAAGGGGACATCGTCGCGGCAGTGGTCGATGGCGAGGCGACGCTCAAGCGGCTCTTTCGGCGGAGGGATCATGTGTTGCTCAAACCGGAGAACAAACGAATGAAGCCGATCCGTGTGCCGGAAGTGGAGATTCGAGGTGTGCTCGTGGGACTCATTCGGAGGCTCTGACTGATGGCGGCTCGTGACGTCATTTCCGATTTGTCGCGACGCATCCGCACGAAGGATCGGACGGGGCCTCATCCACAACATTTGACAATAACTTGTCATCTCATCGTTAGTACCGAGTCCTGAGAACTGAGTACACTCCGCGCTTCGAACTAAGCACTCATGCCCCTGCTTGACGGACGGCTCATGAATTCACTCTCGCAAACTGATGTGTCGCCTGCCGATGTCTGCGGTCACTCCGCTCATATTCCTTGCTCCGCCGGCCAGTACACGGCAACAGTCGTTGAGCAGGAGTCAATGGCTCGCAACACGTTTCGATTGCGGCTGCGGTGCCCGGAGTTGGCGAAGCGGATCGTGCCGGGACAGTTTTTCATGGTTCGTCCGGCTCGTGGGAGTGACCCGTTGCTCGGTCGGCCGTTTGCGCTGTTCGATACGTTTGATGAAAACGGGCAGCCAGCGGGACTCGACTTCGGGTATGTGACAGTCGGCAAACTAACCGGCTTGATGCCGACGTGGCATGTCGGCGATGAGGTCTCGATTTGGGGACCACTGGGGAACGGGTTCCCGGTCGTGACGAACGACTGCCAGCATTTGATGTGCGTGGCGGGCGGGATTGGCCAGACGCCGTTCTTGGCCGTCGCGCGAGAGATGCTCGGTCTGCGTCGATATGGTCAACCGTTGCGGTCAGCCGGCGAGAAGCCACAACGAATTTCGCTTTGTTACGGCGCGCGATCGGCCGATTATCTCGCTGGACTGCGCGAGTTCGAGCTCCCCGGTCTCGACTTGCAACTCTCGACCGACGACGGTTCGCGCGGGCATCATGGGTTTGTCACCGACTTGCTGAAACAATCGCTCGATTCCGATTGTCCGCCCGATCGGATTTACTGTTGCGGGCCGGAGCCGATGATGCACGCGGTCCAAAAGATCGCCGTCGGGGCAGGCGTTCCGTGTTGGCTGTCGCTCGAAACCCCGATGGCCTGCGGGATCGGCATTTGCTTCAGTTGTGTCGCGAAAATCCAGCAAGACGACGGCGAATGGGACTATCGCCGCACATGCCTCGAAGGCCCCGTGTTCCCAGCGACCAAAGTCGTGTTTTGAGTTTTCCTTAACAATCAAAAAAGTGCGTCCCAGACGGTGACGACGAACATCACCACGCCAAGGGAAAGTTTTGCGAGCGTCCCGATCGTTCGGCCTATCGCCACCGATTTGGCCACTGCGAGGGCTTGAACATCATCGCGGCCTTTCCAGGTTTCGCCCAGATATCCACCGAGAAACGCGCCCGCCGCTCCGCCGACCAACACGCCGATTAACGTTCCCAGTACCGGGACCACCGATCCGCCACCGGCTCCAAAAATTGCACCAACAATTCCGCCAAGCAGCGAAAGCCACAACGCGCGCCGGCTGGCTCCTTGCTTTTTCGCGGCGGCGGCTCCCGCGAAGAGTTCGATCACTTCGCCGAGAAGTGCAAGTCCCGCCACGACACCGACGGTCGGCCAACCAATATCGAATCGCGTCTTGTCCGGAAGGAGCCACGCGACCAGCGCGGTCACAGCCACGATGCACCAATTTCCCGGCAACTGCATCACGGTCAGAATCACCGCCGCAGCATTGGCGACGATCAACAATACAGCCGCGAGGCCGTGCAGAATGTCGGGAGTCAAGGCGTTCCTCGGATTGTTGAATACAGTCCGCGAGTCGCGGTGGGAACCAGAGTGTCTTATTCTACTCGCGACCAAGATTGGAAAACGACCACCATGACACCTAGTCTTTTCTCGATCAGTTACGCTGGTTTCTGGGGCCAGTCCACCCTGAACTTAACTGACTTCATCAAACATGCCGGGGAGCTGGGCTTCTCGTCGGTCATGATTGCCGGCAAGCGGCCGCACTTGTCGCCGTTGGATGCCACGCCGGAATTCGTGAAGCCCGTGCAGGACGCGTTGGCGGAAGCGCGAGTGCGTTGTGACGTACTGGCGGCATACACAAATCTCGCGCAGCCGGCGTCGGTCGGCTGCGAGGTGCCACTCGTCGAGTTTCAGATCGCCTACGTTGAGTCGCTGTCGCGCATTGCCGAGCAGATCGGCGCGAAGGTGGTCCGCATCTTCACGGCTTACGAGGTTGAGAACCAAGACTCTCAGTTGCAGTGGAAACGTTGCGTTACCGCGATCCGCGAGATGTGCGACCGCGCGGCGGTATTCGGCGTGACGATCGCTATTCAGAATCATCACGACTTCGCGCTGCATACGGATGCGTTGCTGGAACTGCTTGCGGACATTGACCGGACCAACTGTAAGCTCGGCTTCGATGCGTGGTCCGCCGCGCTGCGTGGAGAGCCGTTGTACGAGTCGGCCAAGAAGGCCGCACCGCACACAGTTATCACGACCAACGCGGACTATATCCGCGTGCCGCGTCATCGTTACCGCCCGGAATTCGTCAACTATGAACTGCTCGCGCCTGACTGGGTCCGTGCGGTCCCATTCGGAACTGGCTTCATCGACTACGCCGCGTTCTTCCAAGGCCTGCGCGACGGTGGCTTTGACGGTCTGGCGGTTTATGAAATGTGCTCGCCCGTGCGAGGCGGTGGCGAGTTGGAGAACCTCGACGCCTGCGCAACCGCCTTTTTGGAATGGCTGCGTGGACACAAACCCCAGCAAAAATAGGCGCCAAAGTAGGCGAACCGGAGGATGCTTTATCCAGCAGAACGATTTGTAAATTGACATTACCGCCGATCAGCCCTTTAATCCTCACAACGTTTCCCGGCGAAAGTTCGTCTGTGAGGGCACGAACGGTGACACGCGACGCTCGATTGTCCAACGTCGGTTGGCCTCCAATTGGGTTTGCTCGCGAGCCGGGAAGGATCATCAACTGAAGCGGAGGTTTCCATGAAGGGTTTGTTGAAAGGTTTGTTCGTCGCGGGCGTGCTCGCGGGACTGTTGTCGCTCAGCGCCAGCAGCGCTCAAGCGCGGCCGAAGTACAAGGGTGCGTTTGAAAAGCAATATCCCGATGTCGTCAAGGCCGAAGGCAAAGACGGCAAGCTCACTTGCGCCGTCTGCCACGAAGGGGACGACAAGAAGAAACGCAATAACTACGGCGAAGCGCTTGGCAAAAATACTGGCAAGAACGAAATGGACGAAGCCAAGATCAAGGAAGCGCTGGAGAAGACCGAGAAGGAAAAGAGCGCTGTGAAGGACAAGACCTTCGGCGACCTCCTGAAGGACGGTAAGCTGCCCGCCAGCAAGTAATCTCGTCACCTCGTTGGATAAGCACGAAGACCACCCGATTGGGTGGTCTTCTTTTTTGCGTCGCGTGAAAACGCGGCCGTCATCACACTGTTTTACTGACGCGTTTTGGCAATTCAGCTCGTCACTCCGAGCGATGTCGGCTACGTCGTCAACGTCCCTTTTGAGGACGGCACGCCGGCTTGACGTGGGTCAATGGCCACTGCTTGACGCAACGCGCGAGCAACTCCTTTGAAGCAGGCTTCACTGATGTGGTGACTGTTCTGGCCATGGTGAAACAGCAGATGCAGATTCATCAGCGCGTTGGCCGCGACCGCTTCCCAAAAGACCGGTACCAATTGGCAATCGAACTCGCCGATCTTCTCGGTCGGGAAATCGACTTTGAAGACAAACGCCATCCGACCACTTAGATCGACGGCGGCAGTGACCAACGTTTCTTCCATCGGTAACGAAACGCTGCCATAACGCACGATTCCTTGCTTGTCGCCAAGTGCTTGAGCCAACGCCTTGCCCAAACAGATGCCGGTGTCTTCGACCGTGTGATGATGATCTACGTGCAAATCGCCAGTCGCATTGACCGTGAGATCAATCAGCCCGTGCTTGGCCAGCAGCGTCAACATGTGATCGAAGAAGCCGACGCCGGTGCTGATATTCGCTTGGCCGGTGCCGTCCAAATTGAGCGACAGTTCAATCGTGGTTTCGGCCGTCTGGCGTTGAATCGTGGCGGTGCGTGGCATGTTGTTCCGAAGTGTGATTGTTGAAATGGCGGCTACGCGGCTCCGTCGGGTGATCCCGGCTTCGCGGGTGTTGTGCGAGCTTTGATCGGAGCCTTGGCTTTCGGTGTGGCAGCCGGCGACTGACTGGTTTGAGCTTGATCGACCACGACGAACAACACCTGCATCGGTCGCGTTGATTTGGTGGCGGCACCGTTTGAGACGGCACCGGATTGGCGTGCTGGTGCGGACTGTTTGGCTCTCGCCGTGCCGAACGACTGCGTGCGCGATGTCGGTGCTTGTTCCAACTGCGGCAGCGATTGCACGGGGACCTGCAGCGCATATTGACGAGCGGACGAGGCAGCAGCCTTGGCCTTGTCGCCGGACTGCGGCTCTTGAGGCGCTGCTTCGGCTGGTATATTGGAAAGTTTCGAACTTGCCGGCTTTTTTCGAGCGGCGTTTTCCGGGCTAATGCCACGGCGCGGCGACATCGACTTTTTGGCTTGAGTCAAAGCGTCGATCAACGCAATCTGTTCTTTGATCTCTTTGGCCGAACTGCGGTTATCGCGAGATTTCGCGTCGGTTTTGTCGGCCACGGAGGTCGGAGGCGCGATTCCAACATCATCCAATTGAGCAACCAAGATCGGCGATTCGACTTCCAGGCTCTCCAAGTTTTTCGTTTCGCGAAGCTGCTGCAACGCGGCGGTTAACTGATCCACATCCGATTCGACGAAGACCGCCAGCAACTGATCCGGCGCGGCGGGCAAACTTTCTGCCAGGGCCGCATCTTGCGAACGATCGGCTTTGTCAGCCCCTTTCTTGGAGAGAACTGATCCACTCAACTTCTCCGCTTCGTCCGACGGTTCGGCCACTTCGATTTGGCTGTTCGCGAGCAGCAGTTGTAGTTCCTTCAGTCCCTCTTGCCGGTCGATCACCGTCAGTCGCACGACGGCAACTTGATCTCCTTCAGTTCGCAACGCTTCGACGACTTCGCCAATCTGAGCCGATTGAAACGCAGACCGATCGAAGAAAAATTCGCTGGTCCGCGCGACTCGCGAATTTTGGGATTCCGACTCAGCCAAATTCGCCTCGACTCGATTCAAGCCACTCGCGCCAGCCAGTGCCGAGTTGCGATTTAAGCCGAGCGGCGCAGAGGGAATCTTGACAGAGTCGCCATCCAATTCACGCGCCGTCGAAGGCAATATCGCCAGCGGACGATCGGTGAATTCATTGTGACGCAGCGTGTCGCCAGCCGGTTCGCTGGCGGCAAGTTCTGTCCGAACCAGCCGAGATTCAAAACCGCGTCCCGATCTTGCGGCCAATTGCGGCCCAGCCGTCGATCCGTGGTTGAACACATTCAACATCAGAAGCAAGCCAGCCGCCGAGGTCAACACGGCCGCTCCGCCAATCACCCAGCGTTGCCGACCGGTCGCATCGCCCTCACGATCAGCACGTCGCGACGGGACCAGCATCTCGCGTTCGATTGCTGCCAGCACCAGTTGTGGAAATTCCGGTGGCAGCGATTCCCGAGGCAGACCCTTGAGCAGCGCCGAGACCTGGCGGATTTCGGACAATTCTTGCCGTGCGGCGGAAGCGAGCGTGAGCCGGCGTTCGACGGTCGCCTGCTCGCTGGCGGAAATCGTTCCGTCATGAAACGCGGACAGCAGGTCGTCGGCAGGCAAAGACATGGGCAGGATTCTCAATTCAGGAAGGTGCGGCGGGGCAGGTCGGGGCGAGCGTCAGCGACCAAATTCATCCAGCCGATCAGACAACCGCCCGCCCGCAAAAAGTTCCCTTAGCAACGAGCGTTGCGAAAATTCGCCCAGTTTTCAATCCCGAAATGCCAATCGCTCAAAAACCCCGAAAATCGAGGACTGCTTGACCGTTAGAGTCGGTTCGTCGGTTCCACCTTCTGCACCCGAACCGCACAGTATTTGAATTCCGGAATCTTCCCGATCGGGTCGAGAACGTCGGTCGTCAGCATGTTGGCAGCCGCCTCGCGGAAGTGGAACGGGATGAACACGCAGCCCGGCTCCAGCGAATCGTCGGACCGGACGTCGAGTTCAATCGTCCCGCGACGGCTGCTGACGGCGATCCGTTCGCCGTCGTCGATGTGCAGGTCGGCGAGATCGCGCGGGTTCATCGCGGCGAACGCGTACGGTTCGATCGCGTCGAGCGCACGGCTACGGCGAGTCATGCTGCCGGTGTGCCAATGTTCTAATACTCGCCCGGTGTTGAGCACGAACGGATATTTGTCATCGGGAATTTCGGCTGCCGGCTGATATCGGCATGGGACGAACTTGCCGCGACCGGTCGGAGTTGGGAAGCGATCGGTAAACAGAATTTGCTCGCCGTCTGCATGTTCGGGATCGGCACACGGCCACAGTTTGCCGTGCAGGCCAAGATTCGCGTGACTCAGTCCGTGGTAACTCGGGCTGAGGGCGGTCAGCTCGGCGAAGATGTCGGCGGGCGAGTCGTATTGCCAACGACCAATATAGTCATCACGCTCCGCGTGATGAGTCGAACTGTTGTCCAACGCGGAAGTACAAATCGGTTCGTCACGCGGAGCGATGACGGCTAGGTTGGCGGTGGCATCGACACGCTCCAGCCGATTCGCAAGGTCACAAACGATCCGCCAGTCTTCTCTCGCCTCGCCCGGCGGATCGAGCACCTTGCGTCCGAGCTGCACTCGGCGGTCGGTGTTTGTGTACGTCCCGTCTTTCTCGAAGTACGTCGAAGCGGGCAAGATGACGTCGGCGAACTCGGCGGTCTCGGTCAGGAAGATGTCTTGCACAACCAAGAAGTCGAGCGACGCGAGTGCCTTACGAACTTTGTTGCTGTTCGGGTCGCTGATGAATGGGTTCTCGCCGAGGATGTACATGCCGCGCACTTTGTGGTCGAGCGCAGCCATCATGATCTCGACGACAGTCAGTCCCGGTTTCGGGTTGAGCGGCACGCCCCAGGCTTGTTCGAACTTGGCCAGCACGGCCGGATCGGCGACTCGCTGATAGTCGGGGAAAACCATCGGAATCAACCCGGCGTCGCTGGCCCCTTGCACGTTGTTCTGACCTCGCAACGGATGCAGCCCCGACCCCGGCCGCCCGTTGTTCCCCGTTAACAGGCACAACGAAATCAGGCACCGAGCGTTGTCCGTCCCGTGACTGTGCTGCGAGATACCCATACCCCAGAAGATAAGCATGCCGCTAGGATGAGGGGGAGATGGGGTTAAGGTGAGGGGGAGATGGGATGAGGTGTCGGGTTTCAGCGACAGAGCGATCGTTCGCGCAATCGCTTCGAATTCACTCGCCGCGATGCCGCAGATTGCGCTCGCTTGAGCCGGCGAGTAGTCGGACATCACGAGATCACGCAGAGTTGAAAAACCTTCGGTGTGCTCGAGGATGTAGTCTTGGTCGATCCAGCCCTCGCGAATCAGAACGTGCATGACTCCGTTGTAAAACGCGACGTCGGTGCCGGGGCGGACCTGCGCGAAATGAGTTGCGATGTCGCACAAGTCGTGGCGGCGGACATCGACGATGATCAACTTCGTGCCGAGCTTCACTGCCTCTTTGATGAACGTCGCCGCGACCGGATGATTGGACGTCGTGTTCGATCCCGTGACGAGCGTCACGGCTGATCGCGAGACATCCGCAAAAATATTTGTGACCGCTCCCGAACCGATCGTCTCCATCAATGCCGCGACCGACGACGCATGACACAGTCGAGTGCAGTGATCGACGTTGTTCGTCCCAAAGCCGACCCGAATCAGCTTCTGAAACAAGTACGCTTCCTCGTTCGAGCATTTCGCGCTGCCGAACCCAGCCAGCGCATTCGGCCCGTGTGTCTGCTTGATCTCGACCAACTTGCGAGCGACCAGATCCAGCGCCTCGTCCCAAGTTGCCTCGCGAAAGGCCGGCAGGACTTCGGCGTAATCGACGATGCCGCCGGGCTTCCGTCGCGTCGGCGAGTCGCTCCCGCGGCTCGCATTCAAATTCACCGACGACCGTACCTCCGCCGACAGCGCTCCCTTCGGATAACACTCATCCCGCCGAATCAACGGCCTCGTGAGTCGTTGGGGATGCCGCGTGTAATCCCAACCGTAGCGTCCTTTCACGCACAGCCGCCCGTGATTAACCGGGCTTTCACGGCCTTCAACAAAAACGATCTGATCGTCCTTTGCATGAGCCGTGATCGCGCACCCGACACCGCAGTAGGGGCACACGGTCTCGACCGCTCGCAGTTCGTCGCGAGAAACAATCGGTAGTGTGATCGCCTTTTGAGTCAACGCACCGGTTGGGCACGCACTGACACACTCGCCGCAAGACACGCAGGTGCTTTGCCCCATCGGCTGATTGAGGTCAAATGCAATCGCGGCCGAGTGTCCTTTGGCCGTGCGTCCGATCACTTCGTTCGATTGAATGTCATCGCAGGCCCGAATGCAGCGATCGCACAAGATGCACGCCGCGTGATCAACCGCGATCACGGGACTGCTCAGGTCGTACAATCGCGTTGCGTTCGGCGTGTCTGAGGCGGTTAGGTCCCGGACAGGGGCATTCAGCGAAACCGTCCGGGCGCTAACGCCCTCTGGTTCGCTATGGCGGGAATTGATTGTGATCGAATAGCGCCGACCCAGCGATTCCAGTTCGCAATTGCCACTCGTTCGTTCGCGTTCGCACGGCGACGGATGCTCGGCCAACAGCAGGCGAGTCAACATGGCACGATGTTGCTCGACTTTTGGTGACGCAGTTTCGACTTTCATGCCGTCGCGTACTTCGCGAATACAGGATGCCGCTAACACCCGCTCGCCGACATCGACAACGCACATTCGACATACGCCGGCCGGTTTCAGCTTCGGCGAATGGCACAACACCGGGATTTCAATCCCGACCGAGCGAGCGGCTTCCCAAATCGTTGAATTGGCCGATGCCGAAACTGTGCGGCTGTCGATTGTGAGCGACACCGTTTGTGCTGCCGAGGAGTTTTCCGTCATGTGTCGCATCCCACAAAGAGACTATTAAACGCGGGATTTTAGGCCGCGACGCGAGCGCTGTAATAGTGGCAGAGCGCGACGGCAAACGCATCTGACACGTCATGTGGTTCTAGAATCTCCGACAATCCCAATTCCATTTTGATGGCTCGCTGGATTTGGTCTTTCGACGCCTTGCCGCTGCCGGTCAACAAACGTTTCACCTGAGTGGGGGTGTAATGTACGACCGGAATTCCCGCTTCGACCGCTGTTGCCAAGATCGCGCCGCGCGCGTGAGCCATCAACAGCGCGGACTTGGGATTGCGGACCAGCGAAAATACTTGCTCGATCGCCAACACGTCGGGTTGAAAGTCGACGATCACTTCGCGCAGGCCAGAAGCAATTTCATGAACCCGTTCCGCCAACGAGCGTCCGCGTGTGGAGCGAATCAAGCCCCCTTCGCGCAATACCGGCCCTCGCGGCGAACGCTCCAACAGCGCGTAGCCCGTTCGGTTAAGGCCGGGATCAATTCCCAGATATCTTCCAATGACACTCATCCGTGAGTCATTTCGCTAGCTTGTTGGATTGCGGAAGAATCCCGCGTTAGTTGTCCGCCGAACTCGAACCACTGTTTCGAGGCGCGGTTTTTGGCTTCGCCCCTTTCTTACCGGTGGTGGCGGCATTGCCACCGGCACCCTTTTTCAACGGATTGGTCCCGCCCCCCATCATGCCCATCATGCCGCCCATCATCATTGCGGGATCGCTGGAAGGACTGGTGCTGTTGCCGCTTCCGGACCGACCGGTCAATTGGAGAAGGCGATCTTCCATGCCGCCGGTGGCCCCCTGCGGCTTCTTGAGGGGCTCCCAGTCCTTGCCTTGTTTTTCCATGGTTTTCTGCGCTTTGGCCAAGTCGTCTCCGTTGGATTTTGGATCGAGTTCGATCATTTGTCCAAAACGATCCACGATCAGGGCCTTGTCCACGGACGCCATTTGCTTGAGCTTTCTGAAATCCACCTTCAAGTCCGCATGCTCAGTCTGGTCGAGTTCGGGAATCTGCGAGAGAGTCAGATCGGCCAGCACCGCGCCGGTGAAGATCGGGATTTCTTCTTCTCTGAACGACCCGCTCGCGGGTCGCAGGACTTCGGTCTTCGGGCGTCCACTTATGATTTGGCCCATCTGCAACTTCTCCAACTTCGCAAAGATGTTCATGCCGGAATCGGCGAACCATTGGAAGACTTCCATACTGGCAGAGGGGAGTCCGGTGTCCGCTTTAGCTCGTTCGGCCTTGGCCAGAAAGACCCGATTTTCCTCAGCGATGGACACGGGCGGAGTCGATTCGCTCCACGGGGTCTCCCGTTTTTCTCCGGCGGCGACCTTTTCATCGATCAACTCTTCGACCGGACGTTGAAAGTTCGGATTTCGGAGAACCAAGCGGACGCGATATTTGTAGGCGTTGCCAGGAGTGACCGCGAAATCAAAGTAGCGGAACAGCAGGTACTGAGTTGTGGTCCCCACGTCCTGCTTCATTTGGTTGCCAAAATTCTCCACCGATTGGCCGAATTGAGCTGAGTCAAAACCTGCTGGCATCGCCGAGGAATTCTCGGCACTTGAGTATTGGGCCGACACGGATTTGCTCATATCGCCCATCATTCCGGAGGTTTGTTGTCGAACACCGCGCGCGTCGTGCTGTTTCTCAGCAAAGCCACGGCGACGGAACTTGTCTTGTTTTTTCATCTCTTCGGCCTTTTCCACCGCTTTTTCCATGAGCAGTCGTTGAGCCGTCACTTCCTCTTCTTTGAGCTGTTGCAGCTTCTTGTGATAGGCAGTTTTTCCCCATGAGCCGGCACCCGCGGCGCGGCGCGGTAACGGCATAGTGATCACCGCATCTGTGAACTTTTGATCGACTAATTCCGGATCGAAATCAACACGGTCCAGAATGTCGAGCGCGGCCTGGATATCGACTTTTTCCCACTTGCCCGACCAAGGCTTGTTTCCTGGCACGGCCGTCTGGCGTTCGAGCTCAAAATCCAAGAACATGATCAACTCGGCGGCTTGCTTTTTGTCGAGGTTCATGGCTTTCATGAACTCGGTAATCTGCTCGTCCAGTGGAAACAAGTAACGCACCGAGACAAATCGAACGCCTCGGGAATTGACCGGCTTGCTGGCATTTCCCATCGAGCTCATGCCATAGGCCCCATCGGAGCTGGCCATGTTCGCGCGCGCACCAGACAATCCCTCTGTGCCGAACCCAGTCGCATTGGGGCCAGATAATCCGGCCGCGCCGGGTCCACCACGAGCACCCTCTTTCGGCAGCTTCGGAGCCAAGTCGTCATCATCCCCAGTGTTGCTCGCCGCAACCTTCGGCGAGTCGGCGTCCGCCGCTACGGCAGCCACTTGCTGCTGTTCCGGCAATTCCACCATGATGAACTTGCCGGGGTCAGCCACCGGTTCGCGAGCGGCCAGCAACTTCGGTTCACTGACTTTCTGCACTTGAGGATACATCGGCCAGAACCAGTGTGTTGAGTATTCGTAGTGGCTCACGTCGATCGCGGTATGTAAACGCTTGACGTCTTCCATCAACGGTCGCTTTGGCCGCAATTTCTCTTTCTCCGCCTCCGAAAAGTCCGATGCCAGGATCGCTTTTTCCCCGTCTTCAGCTTTCTTCACAAATTGTTCCGGCTGCTTGTCGTAGCGACTCCAACTGGTCCCTCCCACGAAAATCAAGACCATCAACGCGGCCACACCGAACACCCCTTTCTCGGCATGTTCCAACACGAAATTCTTAAAGCCCATCGCTTTGAATTGTGCAATCAAGTTTTTCATGGCATGACTCTTGAAACGGAGAAGTTTGTGTCAGCCGCGACAAAACAAATTTGTTCGGCGCGGCAGGAAATCGGAATCGAAGCTATTCGTCTTTGTCGTCGTTCTTCTTTGATGTTTCGGGGGTTTCGTCTTTGGATTGGGCCGGCTTGTCAGCCGGAGTTTTTTCCTCGGAGTCCGGTTTGTCATCGGGATTGGCGGGTGTCTTCGGTGGCGCGGCGTCGTCAGCGCCGGTGCTTTCGGCAGTCGGCTTCTCTGCGTCGCTGGGTTTGTCTGTGGCTGCGGTTGTTGGATTTTCAGATGTGTTGAGATCAGCCGCCGGAGATGTTGGTGCCGTGGGATTGTTACCCGCTAGATTCGGATTGGCCGGCGTTGGACTCGTGGCTGGAGCTTGGTTCGGATCGATGACAGGCGGGCGATACAAAGTCCAAACTCCGACAATCGCCACCGCAGCGAGATTCGGATCGGCCATCGCGGAAACCGTGCTGGACCCGGCCGGCCGGCCGGAACCAGGACCACTTCCACTTGTGACAGCGGGAGACAAGGAGTCTTCAGTCGCAGAGAAACTTCCCGCGCCGTCAGTTGAGGGACCTTTGAACAAACCACTTCCCGCCGATCCTCCAGGGAAACCACCCGTAGCCGCGAAACCACCTTGGGCGCCACCAGACGGACTGGCCCCTTCGGCATAGATTCCCTGATGCACTCGCACAATTTCCACGGGGAACGGTGAGTTCATCAGCTCGGCCAACAGATGCGGGACTTGGCGATGATCCATAACCAATGTGATCGAAAAGCCACGACGCTTGTACGGCAGCTTTTCGTCATCGTCGATGTAGCGTTTGATCTCAGTCTTGGCTGGTCCACCTCCGCCCTGAGCAGCTATTCCACCCGCCCCTCCTGCTGGACTAGACGACGAACTGGGTGATTCGAAGGACGACAAATTCCCCGGACCCGCAGCCGCAGCCGGCCCCCCCCCTACTTCAATGGACGGCGTGAATTCTTCCGCCAAAGAGACCTCGACCAATCCAACTCCTTTGCCTCCCGTACCGGAAGCGGGGCCACCGCCCGGTCCGCCGAAGCCTCCAAACGCCGACATCGTGCCTTCCATCCCACCGGCACCACCACTGTTGGTCGGTTGAGCTGCGGCACCAGCATCGCCAGACGCTTTCACGCCACCAAAAAAGACGACCTTGAGGATTTGCTTGATGTACGCCTCGTGTTGCGAGTTGCATGGTTGATTGATTCGCTTGATAGCATTCAGCAGCTCGGTCTCCAGCCAGATGTCTTCCTGAGCCGCCCAGATTTTCGGGAAGTCGGGACCGGCCTCACCCCAAGTCCCCCAATTGGCTTGATGCATGTCAGACATCGTGAACGCGACTTTGCGACGCGCGCTCGATTCTCGGAAGTTTTTCCCATCGTCCAACGGGTCCACGATCAACCACAGAGTTCGCAATTCTTCCGGGTAGTCTTCGCCATACTTCTGTTGAATCTTGTCACCGCGCAGTTCGACGGGCTTAAAGTAACCCACCTTTTTCATATCCGCTTCTATGCGAGCCGGAAACCGCATCACCGCTTCTTGGGATTTCCACAGCGCCAAATGTGCGTTCTTGTTGTTCAACTCACATTGAGCATTGATGTCTTTGGCGTTTTTGGCCCACAACTCATTGGGGGATCCGGTCCCGGCTGGGACGCCGCCGAAAACTCCGTCCAAGGCCTTCCATCGCGTTTCGATTTCCGCCGCCAAGGGGCCTTTCGTCATGAAGTACCCGACCAACGGCATGATGAAGACCAAGCCGAAGAAAATCCAAAACTTCTGTTCCAAGACGGGTTTGAGCTTATCCATGACAAACTTTCCAAAGGGCGTTTGATGCGGACCGAATTACTTACCTGGCACAGCGGGAGTTGGAACGGCCGGAGTTGGACTTCCGGGAACAGTTGATGTCGTGGTGGCTCCGGCTTCGGGTGCCGGCGCGTTCGGGTCCGTTGGCGTCGTGGCCGGGACAGGCGGCTTCACGGGATCTTCCTTCAAGCGTTTGTCCACCGGCGTGGGAATCCAGCAAAATTGAATAGTGAAATCGGTGCGAAGAGCCATCTCATATTCGCCCTCACCTTCTTTCTTTTGACCGCCAGGGTTACTAGCTCCAGAACTCATCGGATTGCTCAACCCACCCGAACGCGCACCAAAACCGCGTTGCCCCGTCGCTTTTTCAGCCCCCTTCGGCTTTTTCCCTTGAAGAAAATACTTCACTTGTTCACGAGAACTAAAAAACGTCAGACACGC
>JANMIF010000308.1:0-18823 GCA_031375695.1 Planctomyces sp. | reverse complement strand
TCGCGGGAGCGACTGAGCTAAGTAGGTGAGTCGCTCCCGCGACTTGCGTTCTGGTGGGTACAACTGCGGATGAAAGGCTGATTGATGACGAACTCAATGCGAATTGTTACCGCGCTGTTGGTTGTCTGGTTCGTGCGAACGGCTGATGCTCAAACCGAGGCAACTCCGCCGGAAAAGAAACTGCCGCTGCCAGGCGAGGTGTTTCGGGTTGAAGGTCGGACGGCATTTGTGATCCCGCCAGAGAAGAAATCTGACGGCGCGACGCCGTGGGTGTGGTATGCGCCGACGCTCCCCAATCTGCCTGGGATCGAAGAGCGTTGGATGTTTGAGCGCTTCACGAAGGCCGGGATCGCGATCGGCGGGATTGACGTTGGCGAATCGTTTGGCAGCCCGGAAGGTCGCAAACTGTATTCGGCGTTTCATCGCGAATTGACCGAGAAGCGTGGCTTTTCGCCGAAGCCGGTGTTGCTTGGTCGGAGTCGCGGCGGCTTAATGACGCTCGGTTGGGCCGTTGAGAACGCGGACAAAGTCGGCGGCTTTGCAGGCATCTATCCAGTCTGCAATATCGCGAGCTATCCCGGCGTCGCGCGGGCTTGCGGTGCGTTTGGTCTGACTGAGGCCGAGTTGACGGCGAAGCTCAACGAGCACAATCCGCTCGACCGACTCGCCGCATTGGCCAAAGCGAAAGTGCCGCTGTTCGCGATCCACGGTGATATCGACAAGGTTGTGCCGCTCGACGTCAACTCCGGCGAGGTGCGAAAGCGTTACGAATCGCTCGGTGGAGAAATGCAACTCATCGTCCCCGCCGGACAAGGGCATAACATGTGGTCTGGTTTCTTTCAGTGCCAGGAGTTGGTCGACTTCGTGATCGCGAATGCCAAGTAACGGGTGTGCATAGGTTCTGGCAGTGATTAGACGGAACACGTTCGCATCCAGTTCGAGCCATCCCGAACCGGGTGTGCGGCTAATCGCTGCCCGAATGAAGCATCAGCCAGACTTGATGACAAAGACGTAGGTTGTCATTCTCTGAACCCTGCAACTGCCCCGCTGAATCCCACGCCAAGAAAACCTGCCCGCCGACTCCTTCCCGCCATCCGGAGTTCGCTATGCCGCATGATGCTGGCAATCGTCCAAATCGGTCGAATGGTCTGACCGGTCATGCGCTGCGCAATGCCAATTTGAGACTGCGATCACTGGCTCGATCCAAGGATGCTCCGCCGCTGGCGAAGGCGGCGGTGACGATTCGCGCCAAGACGCTGGGGATGACTCGATTCGAATTCGCGCGGCAGTCGAGCATTAGCCGCGGGGCGCTCCGCGATTTGGAGTTGGGGATTTCCACGCCGACCTGCCTGACAATGCTTCGGTTTGTGAAGTTCATTCAGAAACGGGATGTGCCGGCTCAGCAAGTGGAAGAGCTATGTCAGCTTTACTCCGGAGCGCCTGAGACCGTCTCCGATCTGATTGCCCGTTACGAATTGCGTGCCGGTTCGCTGCGGAATCTGGCCCGGATGATGAAGCTCAGTCCGGCGACGTTGTGGGAGTATCGTCGCGGGAAGTTTCCAGTGTCTTGGCCGCAGTTGCTGCGGTTTTGTCGAATGGTCGGCGAAGACGAACAACTCGCTGAGTCCGTTTGGAAGCAGACCGAACGTCAACGGTTGATCGACCGAGGTTATCCCCCGGCCTGGGCGGAACTGTGCATGTGGTGTTTGCGCGAGGGACGAACCGAGGGCCGATTGCGAACGCTCGGCGTGGGGTCGAACACATTCCGCAAGCTGTGCTATTTGGAATTGCCGGAATGGGACGAGGTTGCTTGCGCGACAGAGAAACTCAGTCGCAGTCCAACCGAGTTGCGCGAGTTGAAGCAGTTGTGGCAGCGCGGTCTGCGCGAACAACAACGTCGCCCGCGAACGACCTTTGGCGAGAAGCTGATGAAACTCCGCGAGCAACGACAGATGTCGCGCCGCGAGCTGGCCGATCTGTTTCGGATCGGCGGTAAGAAGCCGGCGCGGATCATCAAGCACATTGAGGAAGACGGCATGTACTCGATGCAAGCGTTCCCGGTCGGCTTGGTCGCGATGCTCACTTCGGATGTGGCTGAGCAATCGCGGTTGCTGGAGTTGTGGAGCGAGCGTCGACGGTTGTTTCATTGTCGGCATCGTCCGGAACACCGCGTCGATATCCGCTTGGTCCGTGAGCAGTACGGCTTCGAGATTCCGCAGGCCGCGAAGTTTCTCGGTTACACGAATCTCGAATATCAAAAGATCGAGCGCGGCATTGAATCGTTGTTGGATTCCGCCAAGACGAGAATCATCGACGCGATTCATCAAGCCGGAAAGCAGCGTTTGCAGGACGTCTTGAATTACCGCAATGACTGCGAAATCGCTCGGCAAGCGTGGCGCACACCCAGTTCGATCCGGGAGTTGATTGAACGGCTTTCACAGCGTGAAGGGGGACTGTTGCCGCTGGTTCGGTGTCTGAAATTGCCGGGCTTGAAGGAAAGTTGGCTTCGTCGCTTGCGAGCGATTGCTCGCGGCGAGGAAACGCCGTCTTGGCCGCAGATCCAGCAGATCGCTCGCGCGGGTGAGGTCATTGATCTCAGCCAAGTCCACCGCGATTGGGCGATACGATATCGCGCGTGGCTCACGTCTCAGGAACATCCGCCGCTCGCGATTGAACTGAGGTTGCTGATTGCCGAGGTGGCCCCGTCTCTGCGAGCCTTCAGTTCACGGCTGACGTTCGGCTACCCCGTGTTGATTCGCGATTTACAACAGATTGGCCGACAAAAATCGCTGAAATGGTTTCACGTCGAGCGCATTCTCCGAGCCGCCGGACTGTCTCCGGAGGGCGACCGCTGGCACAAGATTCTCGATCTCTGGCGTCCGCTGGAGCCACGACGGAACGGACACGTCGAGGAACGCCCTTGGCTCAAGTCGCGATGAAGAATGAGGGGTCGTGCGTTCAAAATTCAAAATTGCCAGAGATAGCGTCCTGCGTTTTCCAAGAATGTTCTCGCCAATCAATTACGAATTGTGAACGCACGCCCGTTTCTCGCAGATGACTTCGACAGGAGTACCGCATGCCCCGAATCGTCATTGCCGAATGCAAACAGGAAGTCTCATCGTTCAGTCCGGCGACGAGTTGTTTCGACGATTTTCGAATCGTGCGCGGAACGCAGTTGCTCGACCATCATCGCCGCGTGCGAGAAGAGGTCGGCGGAGCCTTGAGTGTCTTCGATGCCGATAGCCGAATCGAACTCGCGCCGGCGTTCGGTGCGAGTGCGAATACATCGGGAGGCATTTTGCCGGCCGAAAGTTTTCGGCGACTGAGCGTTGAATTCCTTGGCGGCCTGGCGGATGCGGGCCAGTCAGGCAAGGTCGATGCCGCGTACTTCTCGCTTCACGGAGCGATGCAGGCCGAGAACGAAGACGATCCCGAAGGTTTTCTATTGCAAGAGGCCCGGCGGATTCTGGGCGAACAGATTCCGTTCGTGGTGTCGCTCGATCTGCACGGCGTGCTGACGGATCGGATGCTCGCGCACAGCGACGCGGTCGTGGCCTATCACACTTATCCGCATGTCGATTTCTTTGAGACCGGAGTGCGGGCCGCGAAGCTGCTCCTGAAGATTCTGACTCGCGGCGCCCGGCCGGTCATGGCGCGTGTGAAAATACCCGCTCTCGTGCGCGGCGACGAACTCATCACCGAAACCGGCTCGATCAGCGAGTGCATCCGATTGGCTCAGAAGATTGAAGCCAGCGAAGCCGGACTCTCGGCGGGAGTGATGTGGGGGAATCCTTTTACTGACGTCCCCGAACTGCGGACCAACAGCTTCGTCGTGATGGACGGCGATGAGGAATCCGCGCGGCGTCAGGCGATTGAACTGGCCAACATCTTTTGGAAGCATCACGAAAAGATGCAGGTGCCGCTGACGAGTCTCGCCGACAGCGTTCGGCAAGCGGCGGAAATTACATCGGGATCGGTCGTCATGATGGACGCTGCCGATGCCACCAGTTCCGGCGCGTCGGGCGACAGTAATGCGATCCTTCGTGAAGTCGTTCGGCAGAAATATCGTGGTCGAGTGCTTGCACCGATCGTTGATCCCGCCGCCGTGCGACAAGCTTTCACCGCTGGGATCGGAGCGACGATCCGCACGCAGGTCGGCGGAGCGGTTGATCCCGCGCGGTTTCAGCCGCTCGAGCTGAATGCTCGAGTGAGGCTTCTTTCCGACGGCCAGTTCCGTAGCGAGTCGTTCGGCTGGCCTTGGAATTCCGGCGACACGGCGGTTCTTGAAGCGGACAACCTTACGTTGGTCGTGGGGACGCGACCGGTCAGTCTGTTCGATCGGTCATGGTTCTTTGCCAACGGGCAAGACCCTCGGTATTTCAACCTAGTCGTCGTGAAGTCGCCGCATTGTGAGCATCACATGTTCGCCGATTGGTGTGCCAAATTGATCAACGTCGATGCTCCCGGTTCGACCAGTGCGAACTTGAAGAGTCTCGGCCACACTCAGTGTGAGCGGCCCATCTTCCCACTCGACAACGCGGTCCGCTTCACCCCGGTCGCGGAGGTGTTCTGTCGAAGAGGATCATGAGAATTACGATCACTTTTCCAATTCTATGGAGATGCAGGATTCACGCTCCATGAGAATTCTTTTCACGCTCACGTTGCTTGTGTTTGTCTCAAACTCCGCGATTCCGGTTGTCGCGGCTGACGAACCCGTCAAGAAGGCGGACGCCAGTTCCGACACCAAGCCGAAGGTTCGGGGCAAGCCGACAATCAAGTTTCAGTATCAGTCGGCAGGTATCGAGATCCCGGCAGCGACAGCGGATGAGCCGAAGGTCGCGGCGTTTGGGCCGGACACGATTCTCGCGGCCAGGAAATATCTCGACGACGGCGCGAACTATTGGGTCCGCGAAAAAAACTGCGTCGCCTGCCACAGCACCGGGGTCTACATGGCCGAACGCCCCACGCTGACTCCGCTGCTCGGCAAGCCCAGCGAAGAAGTGCTGACGCAGTTCATAAAGAGCCTGCCGGCCAATGTCGGCGAGCCGGTGTTACGCGACGGCTCGAAGTATTACGGAGCCAGCATCCAGACCGTGTGGCGCAGCTCCGGGCTGCCCGCGTGGGACAAACACGTCACTGGTACACTGTCCGAACACACGGACAAGGCCCTGCGTCAGACGCTGCAATGCCTCGCCGACGACGGCTTCATCATGACCTTTCCGCAGGTCGAGATCCCGTACATCACGACTAATTTTGAGCTAACCGTACAAGCCGCGCGAGCGATCGCGACGGCTCCCGGCTGGTTGGCCTCGGTGAAGGACGCGGATTCACTCGAACGGATCGAACGGATGAAGTCCTTCCTCAGCAAACACGACCCGATCAGCGATTACGAACATGCCCTGAAGCTGAAACTCGCGGCGCTCCTGCCGGAGGTCGTACCGCCAGCCCAACGAGAGATCTCGATCGCGATGCTCTGGCGTCAACAGTTGTCGGATGGCGGTTGGTCCACGCGGCGCATGTCCGACCTCATGAAATGGCACGAGAAGATGGATCCCAAAGTCGTCGAGATGATCCAGTCCGAACCGGACGCCGCCAGCCCAGGCAGTGATCCGTACATGACGGCCTTCGCCATCGTGCTGTTGCGCGAAGCGGGCGTCCCCGCCGACGACGAGCGCATTCAAAAAGGGATCGTCTGGCTGAAGCAGAATCAGCGTGTGAGTGGCCGCTGGTGGATGAAGTCACTCTTTCGCGACACGTATCACTACAGCACCTACATCAGCACCGCTCAGGCCCTGCGAGCGTTGGCTCTGTGTGGTGAGATCCCGCAACTCTCGAAATGAAGGTCTCCCAAGACAACCACGCGCATCTCGGCGTTTTCATCCGGCGATTAGCTCATTGGAGCTCGTCCGAAAACGTCCGTTGGTTTCACGCCTTGCCGGAGATGTTCACAAACGTGTGGACATGCGGCAGGACACGGTAGTTCCAGACGAAGCCGGGGCCTTCCAGGCGCCAGAAGTGCCACGGTTGCTGGTCGCTCATTTTGTCGTCGGCGTAGAAGGCGAGGTTGATCTTTTCCATCCCGCCGTTCGACTTGACGATCTCCATGACTTCGTCTGCGTCTTCCTTGCGATACGGCGAGAGAATCGTCCGCATCACCTGTTCGACAAGTTTCTTTTGGTCGGCGGCGAGTTCGGCGAACGAGATGCCGGGCTTGGATTCGCTGGCGGCGCGGAACTTGACCGAGCCGGCTTGCTCGCCGGGCGACTGGCCGGAGATGACCGCCTTCTTCCGCTGGTCTCCGTTCAGGGCGTCGAACACGCTGATCACGCTCTTGGTCTGATAATTGAAGATGTTCTTGTCGCTGTACCCGTTCGGGCTGTGACCGTAGTACATCGGCCCACCGAACGCGGCTCTTGGTTCGCTGTTGCCGTCGCAGCGGATCGTCAAATGATGGCCAGAGAACACGAGAGCAAACGGCTGATTGTCGACTGGTTCACCGAAGATCGTCGCGCCCAATCCCTCGAACGACCCTGAGCTGTCGAACGTCCCGCCGCGGCTGATTCGATCGTATCCATCGTCTCCGTTGCAGATGGCTCGCAAGATGCGATGCACCAATTCCTGCTGCGGCTTGGAATAGTTGTCGCCAATCACTTTGCCGAAATGCGGCGAGTTGACCATCTTCTGCCGCGTAGGCAATCCCTCCTTCTCGCCACCGTGATTCCACGGGTAGACCAAATCCTTCTTCTGATCCGCGGAGAGGGTCGCGAACAACTCGCGAATCATCGCCTCGGCTGGCTTCTCGTTCTTGGTCACAGGTTTGGCCGCTTCGTCCGCCGCCAGAGCCATCAACGGCGACATTCCCCCCAGGACGGCCAGGCCCTTTCCCAAGACGCTGATGAATCCGCGTCGATCGACTTCTTCACAATCTGAACACACGAGTTTCAATTCCGCGGCCATGACACCCCCAGCAGCAAGAGGACAAACGGGACGAGACGTTCCACTGGCGGCAGAGTGTACGGTGTCGCCGAAGAGTTGATAATCCGCTGGCTCATCGTGATGAGGTCTGAACTCGCACATAGCGCGAGGTGATCAGGCCGGAGGCGAGTTCGCGGACTCGGATTTGCCAGACGCCGGGGGCGTCGTTGTCGGCGATGTCGAGTTTCAGTTTTAGTGTGCCGTTTGTGGCTCCGAAGAATCCGCTCCATTCGGCGGGGCGGCCGGCGGGGTCGATGATGTCGACTCGGAGCGGGATCACGGCCGGGACGGGAGTGCCGGATGATTCGGCGATGGTGATGTCGACGTCGATGGTCTCGCCGCGTGGAGTGGATTCGGGAGCGGCGATGTTGAGTTGCTCGATCGGTCGCGGTGTCACCAGGAAGACTCCACCTTCGCAGGGGCCGAGTTGCACGGGCCAGGACAAAGCGTCTCCGCGAATTGTGGAGCCAACTTTCCGACTGGTGAGCAGGTCGTAGACGTGGCCGGCGTTGCGACGGATGGTAAGTTGCCCGTCACTCGGCAGGCCGTTTTCCATGACGAGACCGTGCTGGCCGACGTAGTTGCCGAACTCGCGGTGATCGTTGACGACGAAGACGTAGTTGCTCGCGCCGTTGGCACGGACGCGGGTCACGATCTCCGGATTGGAACATTCGGCGAAGCGTTGATAACGAGCATCGAGCGCCGACCGCAGCTTCGCGGCGTTGGTGAGGATCACGGCTTTGTCTTCGGCGGTCTTCTTGGTGCGAGTGAATCGCGGCAGGACGATGTCCGGCTTGATCGCAGGGGCGAGATTCGGATCGCCGATGATGATGCCGCCGCGCTTCTGGAATTCGACAATGCGAGCCGCGACCGACGTCGTCAGCACGTCGCAATCAACCAGCACGAGCACCTTGAATCCGTCGAGTCCGCGTTTCAGCAGCGTCTCTTCAAAGATTACTTCGGGCTGCAATTGAGCGTGAAGCAGCGTGAGGTACGCCTCGTCGTGCGAGTATCCATAGCTGCCGCGCCTCGCGAACATCTGCGATGTGAAGCTGTTGAGATACGCCACGTCGCTTGGCCGGTCGGGGACTTGCAGCAGCGTCGGGCCGAGCGGTTCCAGGACATCGCGATGCAGGCGGCGGAATTCGGTTTGCAAGTCGGGCTGCGTGTATTTGTACGCGTGCGTTCCGTCGGTCGGGACCAGCGACGACCAGCCGTGATACATCAAGCCGCTGACGGGCCGCGCCAGCTTCGACCAGAACGACCCGCGCAGGTGCATCGGGGCAATCGAGATGTACGCCGCGTCGGGATCATGATCGTCGAACGGTGACGCGATGTAATTTGAGCCGGTGCTCTTCGGGGCGCTCGTCGAGCGATACCAGAAGAGCTGCGTCATTTTCATCACTCGCTGCGGCTGCGGTGAGGCGGCCGCCATCGCGAAGACTTCATCGGCGAAGTAACCGACGCGCAGCGGACTCGGCTCGGTGTAAGTCCACTGGCCGAGCACATCGACGGTGCCGCCGCTTCCGCCAATGCTCGGCACGCGGATGGCCGGGTCGTACCACGTCCAGATGTCGTCACGGCCTGCCGCTACGTAGCCATCACGCTCCGCGTGATGAGCCGAGCGCCTCGACGTGTTGTTCGCTATATCCGATTCCGTTTTTGTGGAGGTCTTTGCTTGCGTTGATGTCTGTTTGCCATTCGGCTCATCACGCGGAGCGTGATGGCTACGTAATCCGGATTTGAGCCCACGATGCAACGCCGTGTGCAAGCCGTTCCAGCCGTCGCCGACCGTCCAGAACCAACGATAGAAATGCAACAGCGGATGATCGTCGGGAATCACGCGGTCGGCCGGAAAATCCTTGATCGACTTCCACAGCACTCCGGACTTCGTGATGACATCAGCGGGGATGTCGCGGCTGGCGAACTTGCGATAGTGCTCGCGATCGAAGGCCGAGAAGCTGACTTCGGAATCGTCGCGCACCTCACTGTTGACGAGCGCCGCAACGAACGCCGGATGCTTGCCGTAGGTTTGTGCGACGCTGGCACCGACATTCTCGGAGAACTCGGCCAGGCCCGGCAGCGCCGCATTGCAGTCATGCCGAGCGTAGGGCTTGCCCTCCAGATCGACTCGCGACAGATCGGGGCGTTGCTTCAGGAAGTAACCCGCATACAACGTGGCCGCGATTCCGAAGTCGTTTGCAAGAGCCGTATCGAGCATTCGATTCGTCGCGACGATCGCTTCCGGAGAATTGGCCGGCACCGGTTTGCCCGCTTTCCAGATGGCGTCGTAGTCCGCTCCGAACCCCAGGCACTGGTTGAATCCCAATTGCTGCAATCTCGGCAACTCGCGAACGAATTCGGTCGGGCTGCCGATGCCCCACATCATGACCGGCATCCGCTGCGGCAACGGACGCGCGACCAGTTTGAGCGTCAAAGTTTCGTCTCGCTGAATCGGCGGATCACCAGGGACCGTCAGCCGCGCCCGGAATTCGTAGTCGTCAGGCCGCAGCGATGTATCAAACGGTTTGGTGAAGACGTGAGTCTCTCCCGGTTCGAGGTTCGGCACCTCGATCAAGTCGATTGGGTGTGCGGTTCCCGACAACGAGAGCGTCGCATTCTTGAGAGGTGCGGCTTGCAGATTCCTGACGGTGATGTTGATCGACGGCGATTTCTCACGACGAATCCACGTCAACCGCTCGGCGGACATCGCGATCGAGGCCGGGCTGAATTCGAGGGCTCCATTGCAGAGTCGCACCTCGTCGATGAATCCGGGGAAGCCGCCGTAGTTGCTGCCAATGCGATCGCCGATGCACAGCCCGTGCGAACCAGCAGCCACGGCGCGTCGTCCTGGCCGAGTGACCGCCCCAATCGTCGAACCATCACGAAAGAACCGCACGACGCCGGCTCCGTCATAGCTGAAGGCGAGATGATGCCACTTGCCGGGCGCGAACTCGATCGGGTCCGTCGCGAAGCTTTCCGAGTCGTTTCCGAAGCCGAGGTTCACGATCACGCGCCGCGCTCCCGACTTCTCCGGCACTCCCAGCATCCATTGATAGTCGGTGTGCGACGCGTACTTCTTATCGAGCAAATACACGAGGCTCGCCTTCGCCAACTCCGGCTTCGCTTGCAGCCACATCTCGGCGGTGAACGCTCCCAGCGGAGTGAGCGACGGATGGTTCGTCACGACCAGCGCGTGGTGTTTGTCCTCAACCGGCCAACCCGGAAAAGACTCGATCCCGCCGCCGAATTTTCCCCCCTCGACGGCGACCACTCCATCCAGCTTGCCGACCAGCCCGCGCGGCCCGGAGTCCTTTGTGACTTCACCCGTTTCAAATCTCCAGTGACCAATCACGTGCGGACCATTCGAATTCGCCCCCGAATACGCCCCCTGCCACGGCTGAGCCAGCGGCCCTTGTGCCCAGACATCAGCGGTGAAGGCCGCGAGAGTAGCTCCGAGAAACACAACGATGCAGAGTTGGATTCGGTTCATTTTTGTTTCCAGGTTGTTGCTCTTCGAACTTGTGGTCATGGTAGGTCGCATGTCTCGATCCGTCGAATCAACGGTGTTTGAAGTTTGGGCTCGAAGCCAGCGCGCGATAGACTCCTGCGATTGCCTCAACGACCTCACGATTTCAACAAATCATTCGGCCAAGGAACGCATCGCAATGTCCAACGTCTTGGGATTTGGCGCGAAGGGAGACGGCGTCGTCGACGACACGGAGGCGTTGCAGCACACTCTCGATTCCGGCGACGGAGTGTTACGGCTCAACAAGGGGACGTACCGCATCACGAAGCCGCTGGTGCTCGACCTGACGAAGACCGGCTTCGGGGCCGTGCGCGGCGAGAGCGGAACATCGCGGATCGTGATGGCCGGAGCGGGGCCGGCGATTCGGGTCATCGGCGATCATCAAGGGACCGCGTCGCCGAGCAGCGTGCAGTCTCACACCTGGGATAAGGAGCGATTCCCGACGATCACCGGCATCGAGATTGTTGGCGAGCATCCTGACTCGGTCGGCATCGAGCTTCGCAAGACGATGAAGTGCGTGATCTCGAAGGTGCTGGTGCGACGCTGCCGCATCGCCGTGCATCTGGTCGAACGCAATCGCGACTTCCTGCTGACCGACTCGAACTTGTACGACAATCACGAGATCGGCCTGTTCTTCGACCGCTGCAACCTGCATCAGATCATCGTGCATGGCTGCCACATCAGTTGGAACAAGGTCGCCGGCATCAAGTCGCTCGGCGGCGACGTTCACAACTTGCAGATCGTCGGCAACGACATCGAATACAACAACGCGACGGCGGGTGGATCAAGTGGCTCGGTCGGGAGACCGGCCACAACAAACGCCGATTTGGCTCAGCATCCGGGAGGCTCAGAGATTTTGTTCGACGCGACCGACGGCGTCATCAGCGAGGTCACGATCAGCGGCAACACGATTCAAGCGACCGTGCAAACCGGCGGCGCGAACATCCGCATCGTCGGAGCGGACGTCGAACGGCCTCAGCGAGCCGACGCTCCGAAGACGCAGAAGGTCGATACCGCGCATCTCATCAACATCACCGGCAACGTGCTCGGTAGCCAGTGGCGAGCGGTCGAGCTTCGCAACGCCTCGCGCGTCACGATCACCGGCAACACGATCTACGACTCGGCCGATCTGTCCGTCTTCGCCATGAGAAGCGCTGGCATCGTCATCAGCGGCAACACGTTCGTCTGGCGTGGCAATGATTCCGAGCCGCCGAAAGACGGACTCCGCTTTGAAGATTGCGACAACGTGTTGCTGAGCGGACTCGCGACGCAGCGCTTCTGTGCCGGCTCGGCGGAACGCGGAGCGGCCGTGACGTTCGTCCGTTGCAGTGACTGCGGAGTCTCCGACTGCCAGATCCTCGACCCGCTGCATCGCGGCCTCGAACTGGAAGATTGCGTCCGCTGCCGAGTCGCCAACAACACGATCGTCGATCGCCGCGCGTCACCGTCGATGAAGCACGCGATTCGAGTCCTCGGCCAAAGCCGCGACAACCTGATCACCGGCAACATCCTCGGCGGCGCAACCGAGAAGCTGCTCGACGCGAGCGGCGATCCCTCGGAGTTGCGTGACAATCTGCTGCTGCGTTGAATCGGATACGTAAATCCACAGTTCTAAAACGCAGCCGCATGACGTCCGGCTCGCGTGTCGCCAGCCGCGTCGAACAGACCAGTCGGGTCGATGCGAATCACACTGGGAGACCACAACGCGCCGGACGTTGGTTCGACCTTGTGTCCTAATCGCTCCAGCGCGGTGATGGTGGCTGGCGGAGCGTCTGCATGGATCAGCAGACTTCCCAAACTGGGCGGCGACTGGCGGAACGAACCGACATGATGATTGGTGCCGAACCGTACTGCCTTCAGCGATTCCGAAGCCGACAAGCCGAACTCGATGTGGTTCAACACCGCTTGCAGCGCCGCCTGATCTTGGCCGTCTCCACCAGCGACGCTAACGACCAACACCGGTTTCGCACCTTTGAGAACCAACGTCGGCGTCAAAGTGATGCGCGGTCGCTTTCCCGGCGCGATGCAGTTGGGATGTCCTTCCCAGATGTTGAAGCTTTGCAGACGCGTGCCCAACCAGATGCCGGTCTCTCCCGCTTGCACGCCGCTCCAACCGCTGGGTGTGGCGACAACGACGTTGCCCCAACGATCGGCGGTGGCGCAGGTTGTCGTGTCGTGAACCGGACCGCTGAGTCCTTGTCGCTTTTCGAGGTCAGGCAACAACGCTTGGCCGTGGCGCGGGTCACCCGGACGTTGTTCGAGCGAAGCGTGCTCGCGGTCGATCAGCGAGCGACGCAGACTGGCATACGATTTCGACAACAAAGTTTCGGCGGGCACATCTACGAACAGCGGGTCGGCGTAGTAAACATCGCGATCGGCCAGAGCCAACTTCATCGCTTCCAGCGTGACGTGAATCGTCTTCGGCTGATTGTGCCCCATCGCGGCGAGATCGAAGCCTTCCAGCAGCCGCAGCGTTTGCAACAAGTACGGCCCTTGAGTCCACACTCCGCATTTGAAAACCGTGTGACCTCGGTAATCGACCGCGAGCGGTTCCTCGATGCGAGTCACATGCGTGGCGAGATCTTCGTACCGGATCAGCCCGTCACGCTGCTCGCACCACTTGGTCAATTCGCGAGCAAGCGGCCCGCGATAAAAATAGTCGCTCGCCAAACGCAGGCCGCGACTGCGATCACCGCCCCCTTCGGCTTCGGCAGCAATCAACCGACGTAGCGAACTGGCGAGCATCGGATGCCACTCCACCTTCGCTCGATCGAGCAACCGCAAGGTCGGCTCGGCAACATCGGCCAGCCGCAGCGTTCCGTAACGATCGAGCAATGTGACGACCGCATCGAAGGCGGCCGGCACGGTGGCTGACTGCAATCCTGTTGCCGGAATGCCACCGAGCTTGGCAAAGTGTTCTCGCGTCGCCAATCGCGGAGCGACCCCTTGCCCGGCAAGCACCTCGACCACTTTTCGGCGAGCGTCATAAACCAGAATCGGCACTTCGCCGCCGAAGCAGAAGCCACCGGAATCAGTGACACTCAAAGCCAGGATTGTCGCCGCTGCGGAATCGGCCGCATTGCCGCCTCGTTTCAGTATGACCAATCCTGCCGCGACCGCCTCGGCACCGCCGGCACTGACTGCTCCTTGACGGCCCGTTCCGTCGGAGCCAGGCAAGTCATCGGCCGCGTTCGACGGCAATACCCCCACGATCAACAAGCTGATCTGAGACACCCAAATCCCGACACGCACTTTACAGCTCATGACATTGTCCTCCGTCGGTCACCTTAAATGTCCGCGACAAGACTTGCCAGCGCGCCGCGCGATTCCTCGTGATACTTCGGCAGTCCGAGCGATGCCTCGACAGACTTTGTCTCGGTCCCATCTCCCTACCAGACATCCCAGCGGATCGCGCCAACGATGGGACCATCGTCACCAGCCTGCAACGCAGCCAGCGGCGCGAGCAGCAGGAACAAGGCAGCGAGACGGAGTGTGATTCTGAGTGTGGTCATGGTTTTGCGATTTGGAGGTTTTATTCACCCGCCTCCGTCGACAGTTCCGCCTGCTTGAGCACAAGCTGCGTCGCATCTTCGGACAGGTCCGGCGGATACCCGTACATCGCGAGCAACCTTCGCACGTTGCGACGCAGGTCTGCCCGGACCGATTCCCGCTGCGTCCAGTCGAGCTTGGGCATCTTCTTGACCATCTCTGACAGCTCACGAGCCATCAGGCGGAGTTGGTCGGACTGCATCACTTCTTTCGCCGATCCGTTCTCCGCCAGTGCGTCATAAAAGGCGACTTCCTCCGTGCTCAGCCCCAGGTCCTGCCCGTGCTGCTTCGCCTCCCGGACCCACTTCGCCAACTCCAGAAGCTTGGCGATCATCTCGGCAGTGGTGATCTGCTTGTTCGTATAGCTGAGCATCGCTTTCTCCAGCGCTTCACGGAACTTCTGCGCCTGCACGAGGTTCGTCCGCTCGCTGATCTTGATCTGGTCGGTGAGCAGTTTCCGCAGCGTCGCCAGCGCCAGGTTCCTTTGCTCCAAGGCGCTGACGCGATTCAGAAAGTCTTCGCTGAGGATGTCCAGCCGTGCCGCATCCAAGCCCGCCGCCGCGAAGAGGTCGATCACCTCGCCCGCATCCACCGCGTCGCCGATGACCTGCCTCACGGCGGCATCGATGTCTCGCGATCTGCCCCCGCCCAGTGTCCGCCCGGCGTCATCTGCCAGCCGCTTGCGGATCATCGCCGCGATCCGCTGGAAGAACGCTAGGTGCGGCGTGATCTCCTTCGTCTCCTCACGCGGCACTGCCAGCGCGAACGCTGTCGAGAGTCGCTTCACCATCCCGTGGAAGCGCTTCCAGCCCGTGTCCTCGCCCACCATTTGCCCGACGTCCAGCACATGATCGATCGCGCCCAGATACACGCGCAGCACGTTGACCGGTTCAGCGTTGAGCGCCGACGAGTAGTCGCACCCGTGGAAGAACCCACGCAACTGCTCGAACGCCGACCGCATCGCCGGGATCGCCTCGTCCTGCAGTTTCTTGATCGGCTTGTCGCTTTCGCCCGTCGCGTTGGCATACGTCGCCAGCGCATCGGCGAGCGGATCAGCGAGTCCGATCAGGTCCACGATTAACCCACCCGGCTTGTCGCCGTACACCCGGTTCACCCGCGCGATCGCCTGCATCAGGTTGTGACCGGCCAGCGGCTTGTCGAGGTACATCGTGTGCGCACACGGCACATCAAAGCCCGTCAGCCACATGTCCACCACGATCGCCACTCGGAAATCGTCCGCCGGGTCCTTGAACCGCGCCGCCAGGGCCTTCCGCTGTGCTTTACTTCGGACGTGCCGGACCATGTGCTCGGGATCATCTGGACCACCGGTCATGATCACCTTCATCACACCCTTGTCGTCGTCACCATCCACCCACGCGGGGCGAAGCTTCGCGATCTCATCGTGCAACCGCGCGGCGATGTCGCGGCTCATGGTCACGACCATCGCCTTGCCTTCCATCGCGCTGCGTCGCTGCTCCCAATGCTCAACGAGGAACTTGGCCACTCGCTCCAATCGCTCGGGCGCGCCGTACAACTCCTCGATCGGAATGCGGATGTTCTCCGCCGCCTCCTCGCCCGCTTCGTCGGCCTTCGCGGCTTCGGCGATGGCGGCTTCCGCCTTCTTGGCACCGGCCTCGTCGATGGTGAGCTTCACGATTCGAGGTTCGTAGTAGATCGGCACGGTTGCGCCGTCGGCCACTGCCTGGCGAATGTCGTACACGTCCGCGTACTCGCCGAAGACGTGCCGCGTCACCTTGTCGCCCGCCATCAGCGGCGTGCCGGTGAAGCCGACGAAGGTGGCGTTGGGCAGCGCATCGCGCATCCATTTCGCGCCGCCATCCACGAATCCGTACTGGCTGCGGTGGGCTTCGTCCGCCATCACCACCACGTTGGATCGCTCGCTGATCTTGCCGTGGGCTTCGGTAAACTTGTGGATCGTCGTAAAGACCACGCCGCCCGATGCCCGGTCGAGCAGATCCTTCAAATCGTCGCGGCTCTCTGCCTTGACCGGGTCCTGCCGCAGCAATCCCCGGCCCATCGCGAAGGTGTCGAAGAGCTGGTCGTCCAGATCGTTGCGGTCGGTGACGATCACCAGCGTCGGGTTGGTCATCTCCGCCGCCCGCACCAGCGTGCCCGCGAGCATCAGCATCGTCAGGCTCTTGCCCGACCCCTGCGTGTGCCACACCACGCCGCCTTGTCCCTTTGCTCCCTCTCCCGGTACGCCGGGAGAGGGTTGGGGTGAGGGCACCGACTTCATTGCCTTCAACACGCTCGCCCGCGTCTTGCGCACCGCGCGGAACTGGTGATAGCCCGCCACCTTCTTGACGATGTTCCCGCGCTCGTCCTCCTCGAACGCCACGCACGACCGCAGGTAGTCCAGCAGCGGCTCCGGGGCGAGGAGTTCGCGGATCAGCGATTCCAGTGTTGGTTCCCCGCCTTTCTCCGGTCGCCACGGCGTGAAGCGTTGCCGCCCGCTGGTGATGCTCCCCACGCGAGTCAGCAGCCCGTCGCTGACCACCAGCAAGAGGTTGGGCACGAACAGGTCCGGCACGGTCTCCTTGTAGCGCCCGAACTGGTCGATCGCCATGTTCAGATCCGCAGCCGTGTTGGCCGGGTCTTTGAGTTCGATCACCACCAACGGCAGCCCGTTGACGTACAGGATCAGGTCCGTCCGGATCGTCTTCCCGCTCGGCCCCTGGATCGTCAGTTGCCGCACGACGAGAAAGTCGTTGTTCGCCGGGTTGTCGAAGTCGATCACCCGCGCCCGCCCGCCGCGCATCTCGCCGGTCTTGGAGTCCTTGTATTCAACCGCGACGCCGTCGGTCAGCAGGCCGTGGAAGTGCCGGTTGTTCTCGATCAGCGTCGGGTGCGGCGGACGGGACAGCGAAGCGACGACCGCGTCAATCGTCGCCTCAGGGAGGTGCGGGTTGAGCTTGCTCAGGGCGTCCTTGGTGCGACCACGAAGCACGACCGACGACGCACTCGTGCGCTCACCCGCGTCGTCGATCTCCATGCCGCGCTTGATCGGAGCGCCGATGATCATGAATTGATCGGAGGCCAGCTCCTCGATCAGAGATTCATTCAACGCAAAGCCGCCAGGACGCAAAGGCGCAAGGGCCTCACGCTGACCTTCTTCGCGTCTTTGCGTCTCTGCGTCTTTGCGTTGAAATCCCGTCATAGTCCGTTCACCACCTGATCGGTGCGCCGATACTCTTGAATTGATCGGAGGCCAGCTCTTCGATCAGGGTTTCATTCAACGCCAAGCCGCCAGGACGCGAAGGCGCAAGGGCTTCACGCTGATCTTCTTCGCGTCCTTGCGTCTCTGCGTCTTTGCGTTGATTCCGATTCATAGTCCGTTCACCACCCGATGGATGCCATCCTTGACGACCCGTTCGCCGAAATTGATGACCAGCCCCAGTTTCATTCCGGTTAGTCGCAGGTAGGTCAGAGTTTGTGCCTCGAAGATTGCGTTGTATTGGGTGACCGTCTTGCATTCGACGATGACCAGGCCGCTAACGATGACATCAATGCGCAACGGCGAGGCGAGTATCGTGCCCTTGTAGGGAATCGGCAGAGACACCTGACGCTGCACCGACAGACCGCGTTGTTCGAGTTCCCAGACCAGCGCTTCTTCGTAGACAGATTCCAGCAGCCCCGGCCCGCCGAGTGTGCGGTGAACCTCGATGGCTGATTCGACGATCAATCGGCTGATTTCATTTTCTGTCATGCTGGTAATCCTGAATCAAGAATAAACGCAAAGGCGCAAGGACGCGAAGACGCAAGGAATTCCCCTATTTCTTCTTTGCGTCTCTGCGTCTTTGCGACCTTGCGTTGATTGATTTTGAATTCAGTCACGGACAGCCTCCACCCGCACGCGACCGCTCAGCAGACGCGGCAGGAGGTAGTCGCGCTGGGGGGATTCTTTAACGCAAAGGCGCAAGGACGCAGAGACGCAAGGAATTCCAATTTACGTTCTTCGCGTCCTTGCGCCTTGGCGTCTTTGCGTTGATTGATTTTGAATTCAGTCACGGACAGCCTCCACCCGCACGCGACCGCTCAGCAGACGCGGCAGGAGGTAGTCGCGGAGCGTGGCGAGCTTCTCAGACTCAAGCAGTCCGTTGAAGGCGATTGCGAATATCGGCCCGATCACCTCGCAAAAGCCGTTCAATGTGTTTGGGTCGGGCCATGCGAGCAGCAGACGCTGCATGTCACCAATGGTGACATGGCCAAGCCCCGTCGTCTGCTTGTTGCGTGCGATCTCAATCAGATCCTGCTTGAGATGCTTCAGCAGGTAGTACACGAGAACCTTTTGCGCCTCTGATTCAGTCACGACGCGGAAGATATGTTGATTCACGAGCCCCGGCCCCTTGGTCCAAATAAAGGTATCCAGGGACGTATCTGGACTGCCCGACCAAGAGTAAAGGATTTCGCCCGTGTCGATCCGATATCGCGGGTCGAGATCGGTTCGGCTGGAGTACTTCGTTTGTTCCGTGATGCCCGCCTTCAACTCGGCGATCTTCACGACCGGAATGCCGCTCGACGGATCGCAAAAATGGCTGCTCTTGAACGCCGCACCGTTTATGAACTTCGCCGCGGAGTAGAGAGATCGAACTTCCCAACCTTCCGGCACTGGGCCGAGTTCGGAGTCGAGGAGGCGGGTGGGGAGGGCGGCGAAGGTTTCGGGGGGCATGCCGGGGAAGGCGGTCGCGCCGGCGGCCTTGGCCTTCACCGGCTCGAAGTCCACGAACCACGCCTTGAACACCGCCCGCG
>JANMIF010000245.1:0-31362 GCA_031375695.1 Planctomyces sp. | reverse complement strand
AAATCATCGCTCCTGATCTATGAATGCGAAGGTGTCGAAAAGGAGATCAAGGACTGGTTTGAGACAATCAACATCGCAGGCGTGAAACTGGAACCGCAAGAGCGTCTAAACGCCATTTTCTCCGGCCCATTCGTGACGCTCGCGAAGGCCGAATTCAGCAACAGCCAGAACGCGAATATCCAGAAGTGGAGCGCGTACATTAAGGGCAGCGCGAACCGGCAGCAGTTCTTGGAGCGGGCGCTGGACTGGGTGAGCAATGGCGAAATCAGCGGCTACATGAGTGCTCATCGCAACGACAAGAACATCAAAGAACTAAGGAACTACTTCAACAGTGTGATCGAATGGGTTTCCACAGTATTCGTAGACGTTCACAGAGAAATGCAGGGATTGGAGTGGGGCAGGCTTTATGAGGAGCACCACGGAAAGTCCTACGATCCAAAGAGGATGTCGGGCAATGTGAACAAGCTCGTCGTCGATGACTTCGTCAAGAACCGGAAGGGCATCTTTGAGTATCTATTGGGAGGCTCAACCGATAAGAGGTTGTTGGACATCCGGGTATTCGAGACTCCAGTAAAGCGGTCCACATACGCTAAACAGACGCAAGCAGCCGAGTGTAAGGGCAAGTCCAACTGTCCTCTCTGTGCGATTGGGGACAACGCGAACAAGAATAGAATCTATAAGTTCGACGAAATGGACGCTGACCACGTCTCGGCATGGAGTAAGGGCGGCGAAAGCTCGCCCAAGAACTGTGAAATGCTCTGCATTACCCACAACCGAGCCAAAGGCAATCGGTGAGTCAAGTATATTATTGCCCAAACTCCCGATGGAACATCCCAAGGCTTCATTGTCGCTGGAATTTCCTTTGTGGTCGGGATGCTGTTCGTGCATCTGCACAACCAGCAACAGGCCACACGATTACGACGTTCCCGCGCTGTGCCAAATCTTTGAACGCTTTTGTGATGAGCATGAGTACCGCCTCACTCCGGCGTGTCGCGGCAAGTTGAGCATTCTGTTTTCTCAAGCCTACCAGGACCGCGACGAGCAATTCGGCAATGCTCGGTTTGTAAGAAACGTCTTTGAAGATACACAGAACCGACACTCCGATCGGCTTATTCAAAGCGGCTGTCTGGATAAAGAATCGTTGACCATGTTCGATGCCGCAGACATTTGTTTGTCGGCATTCACTTCACTTGATGATGACGCTGTGAAACTTGACGAATACCGCTGGACTGCGGTTTGTCCCGGCTGCCAACGCTCCAAACATGCCGACCTGAAATTCCTCGACCAAGCGGCTCAATGCTCATGTGGAGCGCGATTCACCTTTCCGTGGTGGAACCCATTCTGCCGCTGAAGGCTCATGCGGACGAGCTTGGCTTGAACGTCGCTGCCTGTTTGCGACAATCCGCCAACTGGGGTTGCCGTCGCTGTCTTGCAAGCGGTTGCGGCGTGAAATGGCTCGGCCGGCTGAAGTGCGTTGCCTACGTTGTCGCGCTCGCCGGCCGTGCCGCCCCTCCAAAAACGTAGGAGCGAGGGATGGCGGAACGCTGGGCAAGCGACTTGAACGTCATCGAACGTCTTCATGCAGCTCGGCAGATCGCTCAGACGTGTTTGAGTGCGGCTTTCGCCGCGCCATTGAACATTGTGAGTCCTGACGCACACAAGTTCGCCCATCAGGACTGCGCCCGATTCAAACAGCATGTTGAGCTATGGTTTGCACGCTGGGACTCGGCACTGCAAGAGTTCGACACAACTCTCGCCGCAGACCTTTGGGAACGCATTGAGTTTGCTGCCCGCGATTTGGGGCCAGTCGAAATCAAAGGTTTTCATTTCGCAACTGCATTCGAGGCGGCGCGACAGTCGCTGCAATGGTTTCTAAATCTGCGCGGGATGTGGGAACGTGATGAGCGATGGCTGGAACCGACCGAGCGCTGCCTCGCATTGTTAGACATGGCCAAACAACTTCCTTGGCCGTCGCCGTCGATTGGAATTGAAGCCCGGATCGTTAGAGAGTGCTGTCTTGCGCTCGCAGGCGTTGAGGCGCTGCCGTCTGATTCTAAGACGCCAACACAAGACGACGCGGTTGTCCAAGTCATTCGGTCGGACGCAGGCAACATCCCGGCTGGCCGCTCGCAGAATCCGGGCAGCGTTCAAACCGCCAAACCATTCGACAAACAGCCGGCAACGAACAACTCAAGCCCTGTCGAGCCTTCCAATTTGACTCGCCGGTTTCGGGATGCGTACCTCGCTGCCGAGCACGCAAAGCAGAAACTGGCTGAGGAATTTCCGCTGCGAGAAAAGTTCGATCCGTCGGAGTTATACAAGTGGCTCAAAAAGAACTTGCCTGAGACTCTCAAGGGGCTCAACCAAACAACTTGGTGCAAATACGTTATTGACGCCAACAGGCTTGTGAGAGGCGAATCGAAGACCTCGCCGCGAGGTGGGCGGGGTGGGCGAAGCATCGTCTCGCCTGATGGGACGCCAACATGAGTTAAGGGCTGACTGAGCGATGCGGATTTTTTTGAGAATCCGCGTTTCGACGCATCCTCATGAATTCTCACGACATCCGCACTCATCCGTCTGACATCCGTGTCATCCGTCTCTGTGGAGTATCCGGTGCGACATCCGCGCCGCCACTCCAGCGAGAAAGGTGACACGAAGATGACGGAGCTACTGACTGCCGCTCAATTGGCCGAGCGGCTCAAGGTTCGCCCCGCCACTGTGCGCGAGTGGGCGAAGACGGGACGCATCCCGGAGATTCGGATATCGGCCAAGGTGCGCCGGTTCGATGCGGTGGAAGTGGACGCGGCGTTGCGTCGTCAGGCGGTGTCGAATGGCTGACACCGTGGCCGATGGTCTGACGATGACATTGAGCGAGCCGGCGGTTCATGCTGAGTCATCACCGAAGCGGCTCACGAAGCAAAAGAAGTTGGCGAGCCGACTACCTCGCTTGCATGTCCGCGCCCGTGACGCTGCGGAAATTGTCGGCGTGAGTTTGGCGACATTTTGGCGTCTCGATTCGTCGGGTGCGGTTCCGCAGGCGATGAAGTTATTGGGCTGCAAAGTCTGGTCGTTGCGATCACTCCGCTTGTGGTCGCGATGGGGTTGTCCGAATCGGCGCGAGTTCGTCGAACGGCTGACAGCATTCGAGGCGGACATGGATCGCCGCGATGCGAGAAAGGGGGGTCGCGGATATGGCTACTGGCAGCAGAACGAGACGAACCCGGAATCGGCACGACTTGGAAAAGTTGCTCGCCGTTCAAGTCGCTCTGTCACGAGCGATCCTCATTTCACCAAGCGGCGCGGCGAGTATGGATGACGCGCATCGAGTCGGCGGTATCCCGCTGAAGTTACCCGATTGGGTTGCCGGCGCTGCGGTCGCGGGATTGGTCGGAGAAGGACGGATTCAGGAAGTGCGAGTCATCCGCAGTACGCGACCAACGCGAAAACGGTCGAAGCTCGGTTTGTGGATGGCGACCGATCGGAGTCGGCTGGCGGAGTGGCTCGCCGCGCACGATCGGCGAGCGGTGATGCTGCCCGCGCAACTGGTGTTGTTCTGATCGGCGAACGTTCTGGTGAAACAACGACGCCCGGCCAGTCTGGCAACCGGCCGGGCGTCTTCAATCAAGGATTCAGCGGATGAAGTCTATCTCGGCTTCCAAGACGTGGGGAGTCTCGCCACACAATGCGGGCGCGGAGTGTTCCGTACTCGGATCGGTGTTGGTGAAACCGGCTTGTCTCGACCTCGTGGCGGTGATACTCAAGCCGGATGATTTCTTTGATGCTGACCGGCGGACGATTTTCGAGGCGATGCTGTCGCTGCGATCGCACGGGAAGCCGGCGGATACTGTGACATTGGCGGAAGAGTTAGAGCGGCTCAGCAAGTTCGATGAAGTGGGTGGGGCCGCGGCGTTGGCGGAGTTGCTCGAAACGGTGCCGAATGCGGAACACGTCGAACACTACGGCCAGTTGGTTCGTGAGGATGCGATTCGTCGCCGGCTGATTCAACAAGTTGTCAGCGTGGCCGAGCGGGCGAACTCGAAAGCTGGCTTGGATGAACTGCGGCCGATGCTCGTGACGTTGTCGGAGTCGGTTATCGACATCGACGAAACCGTGAATCGAGCGAGCGGCGGCAAAGATCCGTCAACGGGGGCGGGCGGGTTTGTCAGGTTTCCGGTTGAGGCGTTGCCGTGGCCGTTGGATCGGTTTGTGAGCGAGGGGGCGGAGTCGTTACGGTGCGATCCGTGTTTCATCGCGTTGCCGTTGTTGTCGATGTTGGCCGGCGCGGTCGGGAACAGTCGGCGAATCCGCATCAAACGGGACTGGTCGGAGCCGTGTCTGATTTGGTCGGTCATCGTGGCTCACAGCGGCACGATGAAATCACCCGCTTGGGAATTGGCGTTGCGGCCAATGCGTGAGGCTCAACATGCCGCGTTCGTGGCGTACAAGGCGGCTCGCGAAGTGTTCGACCGTGATCGAATGGAATTCGATGCGGCGCTGGCCGACTGGCGGAAGCAAGGTCGCAAGCGGGGCGAGGCCGCGCCGGTCCAACCGGTTGAGCCAGTGCCGACGCGGCACATCGTCGAAGACATCACGATTGAGCGATTGGCCGAAATGTTGGAAGAGCAACCTCGCGGGTTGCTGCTGGCGGTCGATGAATTAGCCGCTTGGTTCGGTGGCTTCAACCGCTACGCCAACGGCAAGGGGAGTGACGCGGAACGCTGGCTGTCGATTCATCGGGCGGGGCCGATCACGAGTGACCGGAAATCGACCGCCAAGAAACTGATCTATGTTCCGCGAGCAGCCGTGTCCGTGACCGGTGGCATTCAACTGGCGACGCTGGGGCGAGTGTTGCGGAGTCGCGAGTTCATCGACAACGGCACGGCGGCTCGGTTGCTGGTGGCGATGCCGCCGCGCCGTCCGAAGCAATGGACCGATGCCGAACTCTCGGAAGAAATGCAGGCGAGTCTCGACCACATCGTGAGGCAACTGCTGTCGCTCGAATTCGGCTTGGACGAGCACGGCTCACCCGTGCCGATCACGTTGCCGTTCACAACTGAGGCGCGGACGGCGTTCGTTCGATTCTTCAATCAGCACAACCGGGAACAAGCGTTGCTCGGCGATGACTTGGCGGCGACGTGGTCGAAGCTGGAAGCCTACGTCCCGCGACTGGCGTTGTTGTTCCACTTGGTCCGTGTCGCGGCCAATGATCCAAACATCGAAACCCCGGATGCGGTCGATTCGCAAAGTCTCGAATCGGCCATCACGCTGATTCGTTGGTTCGCGAACGAAGCTCGGCGAGTTTACGGGTTGCTCGGCAGCGGTGACGACTCGGAAGAATCCCGGCGGCGATGGCTGGCGATCGAAGCAGCTCAACAGCACGGCGGCCGGATCACGGTTCGCGAGCTGATGCGATCACGAGCCGGGTTCACATTGGCCGACGATGCCGAGCAAACCTTGAATGCGTTGGTCGCGGCCGGCTTGATGTGGCGTGAGCAATCGTCACCGGGCAAGGCCGGCGGACGCCCGACAGTCCGATTTGTGCTGACCGCATTGACGAGCGATCCCGCCAACGACTCTGACACAATCCCCTCGCCGGTTGACACAACCTCAACGAAGTCCGTGAGCGGCGAGGTTTCGTCAATGTCGATGTCATTGCCGGACACCGTGTCGGGAAACGACGTCGCCAGAACGACGGAGCGACGGCGTGAGTGAATTCTCGCTTTGATGTCAGGCGAGCCGCCTGACCTACGGATGGGCCGATCTTCTCAGCAGACGAGCTTCGCGGTTTGTCTGATCGGCGGTATCGTGTTGCTCACCTTGGCCCCCGCGAGTCGGCAGACCTGAGAAGCTGTCGGCTTGCGTGGGGTCTTCTCAGCGAGGGTTCCAACATGGCGAAGCTCTTCAAACGCAAGTATTGGTCCGTTGATCCCAAGACCGGCGAACGAGTTCAACGCGAAACCGACAATTGGTACAGCAAGATCAAAGACGAGTTCGACGTTTGGCAGCGGGTGGCATTGTGCCCGGATAAGACCATCGCCGGCTTGATGGCGGATGACCTGAAACGCAAGGCGATGAAATGCCAAGCGGGCTTGGCCGATCCGTATGAAGCTCACCGCAAGCGGCGGTTGAGTGAACACCTTGACGATTTCGAGAAGAGCCTGGAGCACAAAGGGAACACGGCGACGCATTGCCAACAGGCCACGAATCGGGCGCGGCGGATCATTGATGATTGCGGTTTCCGTCGCATTGATGACCTCTCGGCCAGTCGAGTGCAGCGGGCATTGGCCGAACTGAAACGGGGCGGCTTGTCTCAGCAGACGGTCAATTTTCATCTTCAAGCGATCAAGCAATTCTGCCACTGGATGGTTGCCGATCGGAGAATGGGTGAGAACCCGTTGGCTCACCTGCAAGGTGGCAACGTGAAATTGGATGTCCGCTTGGAACGCCGCGAACTCGCCGAAGAGGAACTTCGCTGGTTTCTCGAAGCGGCTCGGACTGGCCCCGACTGCTTTCGCCTGACCGGTTTCCAACGCTTCACACTCTATTCAACCGCATTGGGGACCGGCTTGAGGGCGAGCGAATTGGCGTCACTCACGCCTGAGTCATTCGATTTCGAGGCCCTCACAGTTCGGATCGCTGCGGCAAGAGAGAAGGCTCGGCGCGGAGATGTCATCCCGTTGCCGCCGGACTTGGTCGAACTTTTGCGCCCGTGGCTCAAGACAATACCACCAACAAAACGAATCTGGCCGGGGAAGTGGGCACAGCACAAACACGCCAGCAAGTTCGTCCAGCACGATTTGAAGGCCGCTCGCGATGAATGGTTGAGTGAAGCGACTGACCCGGCAGAACGTGAATCCCGCGACAAGAGCGACTTTCTGAATTATCGCGATCACGACAACCAGCAAGCCGACTTCCACAGTCTGCGACACACCTACTTGAGCCGGCTGGGCCGTTCGGGAGCATCGCCCAAGGTGATGCAAAAACTGGCTCGGCATTCGACCGTGGAACTGACTCTCGGCCGGTACACTCACGCCGGTCTGTTCGATTTGTCATCGGCCGTGAATGCTCTACCCCCGCTCCCGGTCAAAGAATCTCCGAAAATCGAGCGGGCGGTCATGCGAGCGACCGGGACGGATAATTTCACCGGCCCGAGCGTCCAAGTTTCTGGCCCATCCACTGGCCCAAAATTGGCCCCAAAAGTTTGGGCCAGTGGCCCAAAATTGGCCCAAACTGCTGCCGACGCACGACAACGATTGAGCACGAATGACAACGCCGATGGCGTTCCGGCTGAAAAAGAAAAACCCCCGAATTACCGGGGGAATCAGCACAAAAGCGAGTCGCTGACGATCATTGATCACCAGCGAAAAGCGGAGAGGGGGGGATTCGAACCCCCGGTAGGATTAAAACCCTACACCGATTTAGCAAACCGGCGCATTCGGCCACTCTGCCACCTCTCCGATCCGCACGCGGACGGGCGGAAATATATCGGCATGGGATCGGAAAGCAATCACTCGCCATCGACTTGTTTGGCGAATCAGCAGACTTCGCTCAAAATCGCTCTTCGATTCAAATACTCTCGAACTTCGGTTGCCAATTCGCTGCCGTAATGCCTTCCAGTGAACTTCCTCCGGCGACGCTTCAAGATGAGCTTGTTGAATGGCCTGGAGCAATTGATGCCGCTTCCATTTCAACTTAAATCAACTCTCGAATTGGCATCCCACGGGTCAACGGAATCGGTCGGCCTTGCGGATCGAGAAACTCTTGGGTGTGGTCGATGCCCAAGTGTTTGTAGATCGTGGCCAAGATGTCGTGCGGGTCGTGCTGCAGATCGACCGGGTGCTCGCCGAAGCGATTGGTTTGGCCGATGACGTGGCCCATCGGCATGTTGCCGCCGCTGACGAGGATCGACATCGCGCCCGGATAATGGTCGCGGCCGATCCGGCCGTCTTTGAATTCGAGTCGCGGAGTACGACCGAACTCGCCGGTGACAACCAGTAGAACTTTCTTGTCGAGGCCACGAGCGAACAGGTCTTCGATCAACGTCGTGACGACATGGTCGTAGCGCGGCGTGCGAGCCACCATCGCGGTCGGCATGTCCCAGTTGACGGCGTGATCGTCCCAGTCGTGAGCCTTCGAGTTCGGGCCGCTGCCGGGGACACGGATCGAGACGAAACTGACTCCCGATTCGACGAGCCGCCGAGCCAACAACACCTCGCGGCCAAAGTAGTCGTCGCCGTACTTGTCGCGCAGCTTCGGGTCTTCCTGTGAGATGTCGAACGCCTTCTGTGCCTTGCCAGTCGTGAGAATGTCGATCGCTCGGCGGTTGAAGGCGTCGAGCGCGTCCATCGAGCCACCTTGATCGAGTCCGCGGCGCAGCGAATCAAACGAGCGTTGCAGGCTCAGCCGGTCATCGAGCTTGCGCGAGTCCACGGTCAGGCTGGCGTCACGCAGTGAGAAGTTGCAGATCGGCAAACGGTACTGCGAACTCCAATAACCTTGAGCGATACCGGGGCTGTAATCCGGCCCGTTGACGCACACTCCGTTGATGGCGACCGCCGCTGGCAGGCCGCGATGCTTGTTCTCCAGCACGCGATTCACGACCGGGCCGACCATCGGATAATGCGATTCGCTGGTGCCGAACTTCATCTGGCCATAACCGCTAAGGAACCGAGCGTGTCCCTCGAAGTGATTCGCTTGATCGTGGCTGACCGAGCGGATGATCGTGTACTTGTCGGCCATCTGAGCGTGACGCGGCAGCAGTTCGCAGACATCTAGGCCGGGTACGTTAGTCGGGATCGGCGAGAACGGCCCACGAATTTCGGTCGGGGCGTTTGGCTTCATGTCGTACGTTTCTAAATGACTTGGCCCGCCATGCACAAAGAGCAGAATCACTGCCGTGTCTTTGGTCTCGTCAATCGCGGAGTTCGCCGCAGCCGAAGCTCGGTGCCGCAACAGTTCGGACAGCGTCAGTCCGCCGAGTCCCAGAAAGCCAGCTCGCAACGTGTCTCGCCGAGTGATCGTTCGTCGCAACCGCAGCGGATCGCAAAGCAGGTTCAGCATCTTTCCTCCTCCTCTTTCACTTGGCAGGATTATCGACAAGACCTGATGTGCTCGGCAACACCTCCGTCGGTCGGTCGGTGCCGCACGCGGCTTGCGTGCGCGGTTTTCTGTAGACAAGCTCGCCAAGAGCGTGGGGTAACGGCAATCGAGCTGCCTTATTCCACGCTACAGAGCCAAGCAAGATTGGTCGTCTCTGTAATTGGGAGAATCGTTGGAATCGGATTGATCTGCAAAAGTTTCCCAGTTTGCCTGATGCGAACGGTCGGCAGTTTCCGATGAAAGTGGAGTCGGTGTTTCGGCACCGAGTCGTTCAACACACGGAATCGCACAATGCCTAGCAATCGCTGGACAAATCTGTTGCTGCTGGTGATCGGAGCGGTTTCGCTCCTCATGGCGGACGAGGTGTCGGCATTTCAGCGCGTACCTCAACTTTCCGACCCGATCCACACGCGGCCGATTCATCGACCAGAGGAATGGAGTCAACGCGGTTTTGCGTCACAGGCACCGTTCAATCAATCGCCCGCGGATTACGGCCCGGCGATCGGCATGAGTTCGCGGACTCCAAGCGGCAATCCAGCTTCGGGGGACCAATTCCCGGTGATGCAACCCGGTTCGCTTCCTGGCGGATTCGCTCCGCACGGTTTCAACAGCAGCGGCATGAACCCGCCCGTCAATCAACCGGACAGGATCGCGAACAACCCGATCTTCGGTGGTCCCGGTTCCAATCAAGGTGACAACGGAGTTGGCTCCAACGGGCAGATGGGGCAGCAGTTTGGTCCAGACGGCCAGCCAATGAATCAACAGCGGCCGAATGGCTTCGGATCGTCGCCGCAACAAGGACAAAATGGATACGCACAAAATGGATACGCACCGAACGCTTACGGTCCGAACCCGAACCGTCCGACGACGACAAGACCACGAATGCAATTGGCGGCTACATCGGCGGTGCCTAGCAAACCAACCGTTGTTGGCTTGTTGGGTCAGTTCGCTCGGCCGGGGTCTTATGAACTGGGAACCGAACCGCTGATGTTGGCTCAGTTGATTGAGCAAGTTGGCGGAATGGCCAAAGACGCGGCCGGACAATTGAAAGTGATTCGCAACGGTCGGCCTGGGCAGTCGCTGACAGTTGCCGGAGCCGAACATTTTGAACTCTTGCCGGGTGATCTTGTGATTGCGGAATCGACGCCGGGCGCGAATCGCTCGCAGGCTGGTGACTCGAATCCGGCGGGAGCTAATGCATCGGCCGGTTCGAATCGCGGTCCGTCAGCAGTGCAGATCGGGTTTGTGAATTTGCTGGATCGTCCTGTGGTGTTGAAGCTGCGAAGCGAACATGCCAGCGTTGCGGCGATTCTGAACATCATGCAACAAGACACATCACTGGCCGGACAAGTCCAAGTGATTCTGCCATCGAGCCACCGATTTTCAGGGCGAGTGCATCCGAACATGCCGCTGCCGTCCGAATCCGTCGTGATGTTTCCGCCGAATGTCGTCGCCACCGATCGCCTGGCCGGATTGCCCGCGCCGACGAAGTTGGATGCCGCCGGCAATCGTGACTCGGCCGATCCGGCTCAACCCGGATTGAAGCTGTCGAATCCAAATCAAAACGGACAGTCGCCGCTAGGGCAGGGGGCGGCTGACAGTGAAGTTCCCGCGCCACCAACGGAAGGTTCGCCGGGATCGAGACTGCGATTGCCCAACGCAGTCGGAGCCGGACACGAAGCTTCGGAAATGGACGACTCCGCCAATGTACCGCCGGTGCCGAGTCTCGATGCTGGCGAACCGACTCGATTCAACACTCCCGGACAACAGCGACCCATTAACGCGGTGAAATCCTCAGGCAAGTCGGACCTCGATTCGCTGGAAATCAACGACGGTTCGGAACCGAATCCTTCTGGTTGGGGGACTGTCGCACCGATCGTGATCATCGCGTTGTCGCTGACCGGACTGCTGGTCCTGAGTTTGTGGTTGTGTCGTCGCACGGTGGCGGAGCGTCAGTTGGGAACGCTGAAACTCAATCGTCGTCGTGCTCCAAGTCCTGTTGTGGCGGCAAAACGTCAGACGGAAACGGAATCCGTTGACGAAGAAACCGTCGAAGCCGGTCGGGTTGGAAATCCAACCTACTCTGATGCCAAGCGAGAGTTGCTCGAATCGTTAATTCAAAACCAAGTGCCAATGACCGAAGAGCGCGTGGCGTTTTCATCACCGATGCACTTTCACGGTCGTCCGAACGCACCCAAACTGGTGCGAGTAGACGCCGGTCACGATATTCCGAAGCCGCACGTTTCGGCCGTGGATGTGACCGAGCCACAACGATTGGTTCGTGAACCGATCACTGGTGTCGCGAAGGTACAGCCCCGAATCGATCGTTCGGCGAAAGTGTCGACACCGGTCAGCAGTCGCAGTGCCTTTGAACGAGCATTGTCTAGTGTCCGTGATCGGGAGGAGCACTCATGAGTGTCGGATTAGACCTCGGCTCCTCGCAATTCCGTTGTCTGCGTCGTCGTGACGATCGGCTGATCGGCCGCGCGAGTCGCGCGGTCTTCGCCGCGTTGCCTGATGCTCCCGAGTTCCGCGAGTTGCTCGCATCGGGACACATTCCGTACGCCGTGTGCGAAGGAGCGTTGGCTCTTGTCGGTGACACGGCTCAAGCGTACTCGTCATTGTTTCACGTTCGTCCGCAAAGCCTCCTACCTCAAGGCCACTTGCCGACGAACGACCCCGTAGCCCGACAATGCACGGCCGCAGTGGTCGAAGCCTTGTTGGGTGTACCAGATCATCCGGGAGAGATCTGTTGTGTGACTCTACCGGGAGGCGAATTGTCCCGTTCGATTGCTTCGAGCAACGAGCTGGAGTTCTTTTCCCGGCTGATCCGGCTACGGGGTTATATTCCACAGGTGTTGTCGTCGGGCATGGCAATCGTGTTGTCGCATCTGGTCGGCAATTCGTTCACGGGGATCGGCCTGTCATTCGGTGCGGCGACCAGCGAATTGGTGCTGGCTCATCGGGGCCTGGAAGTTGCGATGTGTTCAAGCCCACGCGGTGCCGGATGGCTCGATGAACGTCTGGCCGAAAGCCTGGGACTGACGTTCTGCGACCTGAGTGGTGCGACGTGCCTGAACACTGAGGACGCGGCGGAATTTCGACTGGCCTTTGAAGGATCGCTGGCCAACCCGACTGATCCGGCCACGCAAATCTTGGCGGACGTGCATCACGATTTGGCCTACGCCACGATCCGCTCCGCCGCACTGGAAATTTCGAAGCATCCGCAAGCACTGGACCTTCCGCAGCCGTTGCCGGTCATCGTCATTGGCGGAACGGCACGGATTCGCGGTTTCAAAACACTCATTAGCCGTGCCTTCGCGGAAGCTCAGTTCCCGCTCGCGATCTCCGAGATTCATTTCGCCACCGACGACGATTTCACCGTCGCACGCGGTTGCCTGATCAACGCCCAATTGGAATCCGAGGTCCGTGCCGAGACGTCTCGAGCGGCGTAAGGCGATCGACAGAAAAAAACCGAAGCGTTAGCGAAGGCGAACGCTCCAAATGGCTTTGAATTCAAAGTCGATTGGTGCGTTCGCCTTCGCTAACGCTTCGAGTTATTGTGAGTCGGTAATTTTGCCGATAGCCAAAAGATGAGAAAGATGACCGGATCTTCGCCTCCTGCTGACTCGTCCGAGCCGCAGCCTGCCGCCGAATGTTGCGGCGGTGAAAGCCATTGCTCTTCCGATCCAACCCAATCGGGACACGGAGTGGCGGAATTGCTCGCGCTACGCGAGGGATGCCCGCCGCCGTTGCAGTGGCCGCAGGTGCTCGCCACGTTTCGCGACGAAGCGGAAACATGGGAATCGGAAACGGCTGCTGGCTTGATTCGCGGCCGAGTCTGGGGCCAAGGGCCGCCGTTAGTGATGCTCAATGGCTTGGCCGGTTCGCACGAACTGTTCGCGCTCGCCGCGTTTTTGCTGAAGCCACAATTCCGTTGCGTGTTGCTCGATTATCCGACCGACGGGCGAACCACTTGGCCGAAGTTGGCCGATTCAGTGACGGACGTTGCCGGAGATTTTCTCGGCGACGGCGGTTATCTTTTCGGCACGTCGATCGGATCGGCACTGGCTCTTGAAGTTGCCTTGAAGTGTCCGATGAAAGTTCGCGGACTGGTGTTGCACGCGGCGTTCGCGCATCTGCGACTCACTTGGTTTGAACGCTGCGGCGCGAGCTTGTTCGGTTTGATTCCGGGCCGAATCGAGGGCGTTTCCGGTTGGCAATCGTTGCAAGAACGCTGCCACCGACTGTGGTTTCCGCCAATTGATCCAACTCGTTGGTCGTTCTATCTCGCTGATGCCGGCCTCACGCGGATTACCGACGTGGCTCGCCGGTTTGGCCTTCTCAATCGTTGTGATCTTCGACCTCGGTTGAAGTCACTGCAATGCCCGACGCTGTTGATTCACACCGAAGGAGAAGGAGCCACGCAACAACGTTGCCGCGACGAACTCGCGGCGCTACTGCCTCACGCTTGCACCGAGTTCTTGCACACCACGGGCTTGCTCACCTTTCTGACGCATCCGCATCGCCTCGCCAAGCTGATCCGCGAGTTCGCGGCCCCGTCCGTAGCACAGGCGGCTCGCCTGTGATTTGTTTTCGAGAACAGAAACAGGCGAGCCGCTTTTGCTACATGACGCCGTCACTTGCGAATTGCGATCGCCGTCAGCGGATCGTCGGGCCAAGGATGACGCGGGTATCGGCGGCGCAGTTCACCGCGAATGGTCGGATAGGCGTTGACCCAGAAGCTGGGCAAGTCGTCAGTTACTTGTTGTGGTCGGTAATTCGGCGCGAGCAGATGCAACAGAACACTCACGCGACCGCGCGCGATTCGCGGTGTTGCACGCAAGCCGAACAACTCTTGAATGCGAACCGCCAACACGGGCGAACGGCCAAATTCGTATTGCAGCGCGATCCGGCTACCGCTTGGAACCACGATCGTTTCGGGAGCCTCGCATTCGATCGCGTATCGCTGCGCTGAAGTCAGTTCGGCCCGTATGACGTCGATCCATGGAGCACTCTCCAGTTCGGCCATCGCTCGCCGGCCGATACACAGTGTCGGCAGCAAACGCTGCAAATCGTCGTCGTCAAGCGGAGGCAGTTCCAGTTCCGGCAGCCACTCGCCCAAACACCGGACTCGTGTGATGAATTGACCCGCTTCAGAATCGGATTTCGGACGAGCGCGATCCCAGTAAACGATCGCAGCGGATGCCAGCCGCTTCGCCACCGAATCGTCATCCGGCAGCGCCGTCGGAGTTTCTTCGAGAATCAGATCTTCCCAACTAACTCGACGACGAGCCGAGACTTTCAGCGAGCTATCGTCAAATACGAGATCAGTTGAAGTCGTCAGCATCTCGTTCGGCAACCAACTTCGCTCTACTGCCGACGCGACTCGCACAAACGCTTCGCTACCGCTCCCTTCGACGTCTAAACACAGAAAGTATTCGGCATCGGTGACGCGGCTTTGCGGGCCGAGCTTCACTCCGCGCCCGCCAACCATGCGGCCTTGCGGACGTCGCGACTCGCGGCGCTTCGCCAACCGATCGGGAAAGGCAGCCAATAGCGCGATCAGCAATCGTTCGGGGTCGCTAACCCGAAGTGTTGGCGGCGGGGAGTGCTCCCGACGACTTGGAATTGGCAGATTGATGGAGCGCTCCCCTTCGCTCACGTTTCGGGTTAGTGGATCCTCCAGCATTGAGAACAATCGCAACAACTGATCGCGAGTTTGCAACACGAAGTTTACGGCCGTTGGATCAAGTCGTCCGGCCGATGTTTCCGTTCGGCGACTTTGTTCAAACTCTTCGATCGCTTCGATGCGGTCGAGCACATCCGATTGGCTCGCCGCCGAATTCGATTTCGCACTGCGAGATATCGGCGTGTTGAGAAATGGATCGCGATCCGACAGCAGTGCCGCTGTCAGTGCCGCGCGACGTGCCTCTCCCAACCGAGCACCTTCAATCAACAACCGGCCAAGTCGCGGATGCAATGGCAACTTGGCAAGCATTTGCCCAAGAGTCGTCACGTCATCGGCGGCATCAATCGCGCCGAGACGTTGCAACAACGCGGTCGCTTGTTCGACGGAATCAGCTCGCGGCGGTTCAAACCACGGAAACGCGAGCACATCCGTTTCGCCCCATGCTTTGAGTTGCAGGACTGCCCCCGCCAAGTCGACTCGCTGAATTTCTGGCAGCGTCTGTTCGGGCCGCGACCGCTGAGCCGACTCGCTCCACATCCGAATACAAACGCCCGGCGATTGTCGTCCGGCTCGGCCCGTCCGTTGATCGGCACTCGCCCGCGAGATCGGCAGTAGTTCGAGCCGATCCAAACCGACGCGAGAATCGAACCGCAGTTGCCGCGCCAGCCCGGTGTCGATGACGGTCGTGACACCGTCCACCGTGACCGACGTTTCGGCGACGTTTGTTGCCAGGACAATCTTTCGCTTCGCTTGCTTCGACAACGCCGCATCCTGTTGCTCGGGCGATAACTCGCCAAACAGCGGCATAATCAAAAGGTCGTGCTCGCGTGCGGTTGATTCCAATTCGCGCGCGGCTTCTCGAATGTCTCGCTGGCCCGGAAAAAAGACGAGAATGTCGCCGTCAGTTATGTAGCCGTCACGCTCCGCGTGACGAACCGAATCACGTTTGACGTCGATCGCCGTTCGGCTCGTCTCGCGGAGCGAGGCGATTATGTAGTCGCGAACCACATTCGCAACGGCCACTCCCAGCGATTGTGTTTCCCCTCGCGGTTCGTACCGAATCTCAACGGGATAAAGCCGTCCTTCGCTTTCGACGATTGGGCAATCGCCGAGGTATCGCGACACCGCTTCAACGCCGATCGTCGCCGACATCACGATCAATTTCAGATCGGGCCGCACGGTCTGTTGAACTCGCCGAACCATGCCCAGCGCCAAATCCGTGTCGAGAGTCCGTTCGTGAAATTCGTCGAACACGATCGCCGCGACGTCGTCCAAAAACGGATCAGCCTGCAACATCCCAACGAGCGTTCCTTCGGTCACGACCACGATGCGCGTTCGATCGCTCCACTTTCGATCGAACCGAACTTGGTATCCAACTTCCTCGCCAAGCCGCCAACCCTGTTCAAGCGCCATGCGTCGCGCAGCCGCTCGCGCGGCAACTCGACGCGGTTCCAAAACGATCACTCGCCGTTTACCGAGCAACCCAGCATCCAACAATGCCGGCGGCACGCGAGTTGTCTTGCCTGCTCCGGTCGGCGCTCGCAACACCACAGATGAGGTGGTTCGCAACGCAAGAACCAACTGCGGCAAGACCTCATCAATCGGTAGCGGTTCCAAGGGCATGATGAAGCGGCCGGCAGGTGAACAACGTACCGTGGGATAGGCTTCCCGTCTGTTGTTTGATCCGTTGAACGTCAGGCGGGAAGTTTATCCCACGAATCAAGCGGCCGGTCTTGATCGCTGCGGGCGTTCCCATTTTTCTTTCATGCGAGAGAACTGATGCAGCCAACGATCGTACTCCGCTCCTTTGAACGCGAAGAAGTCACCCACTTCGGGATGCGGCAGGATCAGGAATTTCTCGGCGGCTAATCCCGTCACAGCCGACTCGGCGACTGCGTCGGGTGAGAGCGCGTGTTCGTGCAAGAATTGATGAACGTGGTTGTTCGTTTCGAGCATGTCTGTCTGCACGCCTGAAGGGCACAAGCACGAGACGTGAATTCCCGAACGCCGGTAATTCACCGAAAGCCATTCGGCGAACGAAACCGAAGCATGTTTGCTGACCGAGTAGGCTGCGGAACCAATCTCGGTCAACAGTCCGGCAGCGGAAACTGTCTGCAAGAAATAACCGCGACCGCGAGCCAGCATTCCCGGCAAGGCAGCTCGCGCGGCATAGACATGCGACAAAACGTGCAACTCCCACATCCGCTGCCAAGCGATATCGGGGGTTTCGACACCGCCTAGCACTGTCGCACCGGCATTCGAACAAAACAGATCGACCGCGCCCCAGCGTGATTCCGCGATCTGCACCAATTCTTGAATGTGGCTTTCGTCGCGCACATCACCAACGACCGCTACGCCGTTGACTTCGGCAGCCACCTCGGCGGCTGCGGTAGAATCCAGATCCGCGACAATCAGTCCGAGCGGTTGCTCTCGCGCGAAGCGACGGCAGAGCGCCCGACCAATGCCACGACCTCCGCCAGTCACAATGATAACTTTGCCTTGAAGTTCCACGATCAAATTCTTCCGTGAATGAAATAGTGATTCATCTTCTCGCTGGCTTGCCTGCCGTGGCCAAGCAGTCTGGTCGATTGAGCGAAATCCACAAAGATCAAAGAGCGGACTTTGCAAAAGCAGCCCGAAACGTAAGCGTGGGGGGACGCTCCACAATCCTCTGTATTCAGAATCTCGTGGAGTGTCCGCCCTCGCTTACGCTTCGGATTGCTCATCAGCGCACGAAAAAACCTCGCGACGAGTCTCAGGCGTCGCGAGGTTCAAAATCGCTGATGTTGAGGTCTCTCAGTCTCTCGTTTTCCAGCAGCGGATGTCATGAGAAATGTGCGGAATGCCGGTTACAAAACCGGCATTCCGCGGGCGTTCGGCGAGTCTTGAGCAAGCCGCTCTCACCCGGCCTGTTCACTCGCCGAGCGTTATTCGGCTGGGCCGCGGCTCGAATCGTTCTTACCAGCAACGTCGATGAGGGTGATCGTATTGCAATCGCAATCATCGCCGCGATCGTTGAAGCCCGAGCCACTGGTCGAGGCATGAACCCCGCCGTGCTGCCGGCCCTTCGCCAGACCCGAATAGTTGTAGCTTTGCGAAATCGCGCCGATCGCGTTCGAAACATCGTTCAATTCGCTCGTCACGGCGTCACGCACTGACGCCAAGCCGACAACCATCGCCAAGACTCCGATCGTCAGCACCAGCACCAATTCGGCCGAGACAATGAAGCCGGTCTCGTCATTCAACAGTTTTCGCATCGTGGGTTCCTTCGCTTTTGAGAATGTGAATCGTGGAGAGAGGGCACCGAATGTACTTGTCGAACGACAAGTCGGTGGCACGCCACACGCGGTCCGACACGGAAGTCGCGGCAGGCTTGCATGGACAGCTTCTAACGCAGTCGTCGTGCCAGCGATGAATGCGGATCGCCGTCAGGCGTTGTTTCGATTTGCCACGAAACGCACGTTTTGCTTTTCGCCGCAGCACATTACGTGATGCTCGAAACTTTGGTCGGAATGCGATGGCAGGCTCACCGAGCCGATTCACGGGTCGAGATATTGATAGCAAATCAAATCAAAGCGCAAAGCAAAATGATTTAATTACAAATCATTTATCAGCAGACTGGCCATGGCATTTTGTGGTGTTTCCGTTTTTTATCGTCTCGTTCAGAATTGTGATCTTTCGCGGTATTCAACAAACCAACGGAGACGACCACTGTTTCTGAGAACGGCGGCATTCTCAATCGCTTCTTAACCAAAACGAAACGGGCATCGCAGCGAATGGCTGCGATGCCCGTGAGGTTTCGATTGTTGTTGCTTCCGAGTCAGTTGCGACTTGAACCAGTCTTTGACGGCTGTGCCGTTCGGACTGGATTTTGTCCTGCGCCACTGAAATTCGGCTGGCCATTTCCGGCTGAGGCGTCTTCGTCAGTCGGTTCGCCAGATTTGGCGGTTGACGAAGCGTCTGGTCCCGCCTTCCACGCGGCGACCGACCAATGCTCATAGGTGTCTACCACGCTGGTTCCGAGATCATCGAGCCACGCTTTGAGTTTCTTGGCATCGACCGTTTCGTTTGGCACAACGCGCTGTAACACGAACCGGCGATTCGTCGCCACATAGGCAAAGAACTTGCCGTTACCTAGGCGGTCGTTATCCGACAGCAATCGGAGCAACGCCGTGCGTGGCACATCGGCTTGCGATCGCGGCAGTTGGTCCAGCCAAGCCATAAACCAAATCGCAGAACCGTCTTGGCTGAGGACCGCCGTCATCGACAGGTTCCACTCTTCTTTGTTGACGATGGCCTTGTGGAGAAAGTCGTAGCGTGAATCGACTTTCTGCGCCTGAATGCCGATCGCCTTCAGGCTTGCTCCCAGTTGAACCTCGTTCAATTGACCGGGCTTCGGGGCCGCCTTTGCAGCCGCTTCATCCGCCGCTGGCAGCGACGGGATGGAAAGAAAAGTCCAAGCTGCCAGACCAACGGCTGCAGCTCCCGCACACAATCCATTTCGTAGCGACATCTTCATAGCTCGACACTCCTTCGTCGAATGCCACCTCCACGCTGCTCCGATGTCGCGGCTCAGGCTGAGGCGGATTTTACCGCTGTGTGATGCCTGCGAACGACTCCATTCGCATCGGCTGTCACTTTGCGGCGATCAGGTAATCCAGGCAAATTTGTGACCACGTCTCGAACTGATCACGCTCGCGTAGCAGTTCCGTAGTCGTGGCAAACCCTGTCTGGATTATCGACTGTTCACGCGGTCGAACTTGGGGCGCGTCCAGATCAAAAATGTGAACAATCCCAAGATGCACCTTGCCGACCTCGGTCAAGTCGTCGTTGATCAGTCCGACACAACGCTGCCGATAGCCCGCATCCAGAAAGACTTCTTCCTCGATTTCCCTCCGCATTCCTTCGAGATATGACGATCCGCCAGCCTCTTCATCAATCGTACTGATGTGCCCGCCAACCCCGATCGACCGCTTACCCAAGAGGCGCGTTTCGCCCTGGCCTTTGTCGCGGCGATACGAAAAAATCTCGCCGCCGCAGCGAAACACGCAATACGGAATGAGCTGCTTGAAACTGGGGTCTTGCTCCATCAAGTCGCGAGGCCGGTAACTGGTGTAAGCCGGATCGAGCAGCGTTTCGAGATACCGCTCGGCGTTCGGACAAAAGCCCTGAAAATAGCCGACTTCATGAAACAGCAACGTGGGAACAACCAATACCTGCTCAACAGCCGTGGCGACAGTCATGACGAAAAACCTCCCTGCGGGTGATTGAAATGGAACACCGGACGCGAACAATTCGGGGCGGATTGCAGCGAGTTGTCACTGAAAATGCGACCTCGGCAAGTCAGCACGATAACCCGAACTATTCATTAACCGCGCGGCGCTAGCCCCGATTGTTGCAAAACCGGACGACAGCGCGTTCTGGCTGATCAGAAATCGGGTCTCCGGTTAGTGAAATCACATGCCAGTTAACCGTTGCCGCTTTGCAACATATCCACAGGGTTGAGGCGACTGGCTCAACCGGAACCTCGGCTTACTGGGCAAACCTTGCCGAACGTAGCAGTCGTGCGGTCGAAGACGCGCGCCCCTGTGTCTCCTCGGAAGAATCGGGAGCTTTTTCCTCACGCGGCAGCTCCCCGCAGTTTACGCTAAAGCCACAACTCGGATGACCTGATCGCATGGTGTTGAATCGCCGCGCGAACGGACTTCATCAGCTTGACACTCTGAGATTTACCTCTTGAGGAGACGATTCATGAGAGCTTTTGTTTTGGGATTGCTGTCGCTCGCTGCGTTGGCTGTGGCGACTCCGGTACAAGCCGGCGGATACTGTGGAGCGGCGGGCTACGGATGTTGCCCAACTTCTTGCTGTCAGCCGACCGCCTGTTACACCGCGTGCAAGGTTGAACGCGAAACTTGCTACCGTACGATCAATGAGATCGTGTACGACACCGAGCAGGTGACCGCGTTCAAGACCGAATACGAAACCGTCTGGGATGAGAAGCAGATCACCTGCAACAAAACGCTCGTCGAGACCGCGTATCGCGAACAGACCTACACGGTCAATCGCCAAGTCACCGAAACCTGTTCGCGCGAAGAACGCTACACGGTCTGCAAGCCGATCTATGAAACCTGTGAGCGAGAAGTCTGCTATAATGTTTGTCGGCCAGTCTGGGAAGAATCGGTTCGTGAGTGCCGCCGTACGGTGTCGAAGCCGGTCTACGAAGATTCGTTCCGCGAATGCCGGCGCACCGTCATGCGACCGTGTGTCGAGACGATCAATCGCGAAGTCTGTCACACGGTGATGCGGCCCGTCACACGCTGCTCGACGGTACCGCAAGTTTGCGGACAGTGGGTTCAGAAATCGTGCTGCGTCCCGTGTCTGCCCTGCTTGAGCTGCAACGCCTGTGGCCCGTGTGGTCCGATGCTCGGCTGGAAGCAGAATCAGATGAACGTTAATTACGCCGTTTGGCAACCGATGGTCATTCAGCGACAAGTGTCATACACGACCTATGAGCCGCAAGTCGTCCGTCAGAACTGTCCACAACAGATCTGCCGCTACGTTCCCGAAACGGTCGTGGATCGCATTCCGGTTCGCACATGCCGCTGGATTCATGAAGATGTCGTGGACCGAATCCCGACTCGGACCTGCCGCTACGTCAACGAAACGCTAACCAAGAAAGTCCCGTATCAGACTTGCCGCATGGTCTCGGAAGAGCATGTCCGTTCGGTCCCATACTCGGCGTGCCGCACAGTGCAAGAACAACGAACCTGCCAGGTGCCTTATCAAGTTTGCAAGCAAGTGCCGTACACCGTGACTCAGCGAGTTGCTCGCTGTGTTCCGAAGCAAGTTCCCGTGACGTACAACCGCTGCGTGGCTCGCTGCGTACCGAAGCAAGTCGCTTACGAAGTCTGCCGACTGGTTCCAGTCACGGTTTGCAATCCAGCCCCGATGGGCGGCTCATGTAGTTCATGCGGAGTCAACGCTCCTTCAGCCAATCAAGGCTTGCCACAAGGTCACGAAGTTCAGAAGCCAATTCAGCCCGAACCGGCCGAAGAACCGGTCCCGGCCAAGGACAAAGAAAGCGTTCCGACGACTGAACCACCGACCGCCAGCGATATCAACGCGTAGTTGCAAGAGTTCGCTGAATAATTCCGCGACCGCCGATTCGGTTTTCCGAGTCGGCGGTTTTTTTGTTGATGTTTCAAACAGCCGAATTCGATGCACACTTGACAGTCTTCCGATGTCACATCGCCTTTAACGAATCATCAACAACCTGCAACACGCGGTCGATCTCGGTTTCGGTGTGAACCGATGAGAAGCCGTGATGGCACGGTCCGCCGCCATAGTCGTGAAAGTAAACACCGCGCGCGGTTGTTTGGCGGCAGAATTCCAGCATCACTTCGCGGCGGTGGCAAAGGCTTTCGCGATAGCAGGTCACCGGCTCACGCGTTCCGAAGGTCAAGCCGAAACGACTGCCGTAAGTTTGAAATCGACAAGGGATTGAGCTGCGTTGCGAGATGTCGTCCAGTCCGCGCGACAGCCGAGCGGACAGTGCGTGAATGTTCCGCCAGAATTCGGCCGACCGAATTTCTTGAACAAAGGCCAGCCCTGCGAGAATACTCGGCAGCGGCGCGTTGAAGGTGCCGGAGTGAGCGACGTCACCGACCGGTTTGAAGCGATCCATCAAGTCCGCGCGACCGGCGATCGCTGACAACGGCAAACCCGCTCCCAACGATTTGCCAATCGTGCAAATGTCGGGAGTGACTCCGAAATCTTGTTGTGCTCCGCCGGCCGATTGCTTCGCGAACGATTGAATCTCGTCAAAGAACAGGATCAGCCCATGCTCGTCGGCCAATCGTCGCGCCGCTTGCAGGAATCCCGGTGCCGGCAAGATGGCCCCGCAGTTGTAATCAACCGGTTCGATCAAGATCGTTCCCGCTTCGTGCTTGTGCTGGCGGACCAGCCGTTCGAGTTCGTCGAAGTCGTTGTACTCAGCGACGATGATCAGTTCGGCGAGCGATTTTGGAATCCCCGCGCTCTCGCGATACGGCGGATGAGCGTCGAGTTGATCGGCCGGAGGATGTCCGCCGATGAACGTGAATTCGTGATACCCGTGAAAGTGCCCGCGAAACCGAATGATTTTATCTCGCCCGCTGACCGCGCGGCACAAACGCAACGCATGCAGCGTCGCTTCGCTTCCGGATCCGGTAAAACGGACTCGCTCCGCACACGGCACGATCTCGCAAAGCTGCTCGGCCAATTCGATGTGATACGGCCCGTCGAGACTGCACATCACGCCGAGTTCCCAAACCTTGTCGAACACTTCGCGCAAACAGCCGGGAGCGTGTCCAAGCAGCGCCGCACCGTGACTCATCGACAAGTCGAGATACTCATTCCCGTCCACATCCCAAAACCGCGACCCCTTGGCTCGCGCCGCATACACCGGCCGCCCCCAAGCTTGATTGAACCGTGTGCTCGAACAAACTCCCCCTGGCAACACCCGGCGACCGCGTTCGATCAAGGCGAGATATTCCGGCGACGGATCGGGCATCAGTAACATGGCAAAGACTCCTGACTATTCCCAAGTTTTCGAGGACCGGATAGAGCAATCACTGGTTGTTGTCGCGGAGAGAGTCTGCAACACCAAGTGATCTCTGCTCTCTTTGCTCCTCTGCGGTGGAAGAAACGAATGAGATAGTCGCGAGTATATCCTGCACTGCGGAATTCGCGTGAGGCGGTGCGAATAGCGAAACGCTGCTCGCGGCGATCCTATTGGTCTGCTTCCGACGGAAACTGCAAACCCGGCCGCTTTTGTTTGGCGGCGGTGACTACCTTTGACTGACACTTGGCCGATTAGTCGTAGATGAAACAGTCGCGGCCCGTCCAACACATGCTGCAATGAATTGTCGCCGAAGCCCGAATCGCCAAGCGTCAGTTGAAACAGGTTTCGGTGACCATTGAACGACCGAATCGCTTCGTCTCCGATCAAGGTCAACGCCGCCGGGTTCTCTGAGGACTGGCGCATCATTCCCCCTTCTCACGGAAGACGACGCGATGTAGCAGGCCGTTGCGGTTCCAAGCCACCAAGCCGTGATGCGTCGAGACACCTTGATATGCGAAATGATGCTCTTTCAGCAGCGGACGCGGGGCGAACAAGTCGATTTTCCAATCGCGAGTATTCAAGCGAGTCCAGCCGTCGTATGTCGTCACATAGACCGCGTCGTCCGACACGATGAAACGGCCTTGCAACGAGATGCTGTTGTCTCGGTTCGGTGAGCCGATGAAGAGTTCGCTGTTCCACGGTGCGTCCGGTTTGAGGAAATGGGGCTCGATCGTTTCGAACAAGTGATTCGTGCATTGAATGAGCCGTCCGTTCGCCGCGACAACTGGAAGCCATGATGCGCCACCGCGTTCACGGAATCCGCCGGGCATTACGGAGACTTTGAGCGACGTCAGATCGATGATCAGCGGCGGGACTTCGTCACCGCCGAACTGCGCGACGTGGCGACCGATGATTGCCAGCGGGCGCGGGATCGGCTGCGGTTTTTCATACAGCGTCAACCACGAGGGATCGGCCGCGAGATCGGGCTCGCGGAACTGCGTCGTATCACCGAGCTTTAAGACCTTCGTCCCTTGCTGAATGATTTTCACATCCCACGAGCCGTCCGACTTCAACGTCACCGCCGCAATCCACAATCGTTTGAGCGGTCCATAACTCGCCGCGACCAGACAGCGTCCCTCGCCAAACGGCAGGATGCGCAACGACGGTGCCGTCCGACTCGCCACGCCGGGGAATGCTTCGCTGTGCAACGCGCTTGGCTTCGTATCGAATGGCGGAAGTTGTGTCGGATCCGCTGCGAACCCTTTGCTGTCGGCAGAATCACCGCGCGGTGAATTCGCGGGGAGATGCCCAAGCGGTTTGCCGGTGAGATCGAAAACTCGCAGCCCGGATTCGGCGGTGACAACCCACAGCCAGCGGCCGTCGAACAGGACATCGTGCAAGAAGTCGCGAGAACCTTTCACCTCGCGTCGCGGCCGAGTGAAGATCGGTTGCAAATCGCCGCCGACCGGCATCAACCACAGCTGATCACCGTTCCACACGGCATCGAGCCCTTCCCGACAACGTGTAATGACTTCGTACTCAGGTCGTGTTCCGGCCATCGGCTCAAAGCTCACCACGGGCAGTTCATCGAGCTTCAGCAAATCACGACTTGACGGCCCCTGTCGCTTTTTCGTGGCAATGAACTCCTTGAAACCTTTGCCATGCACGTCATGAATCGTTGTTAGGATTTTGTCGATGTCGGCGACCAGGTCTTCACTGTCGGGATATTTCTTCCGCCATCCCGTCAAAAACTTTTGCAGCGAATCGAATTCAGCGTCGATCTCACCCTTTGATTTCGCGTTCGTGCGGATTGCCTCACCCCACAAGCCGCAGCGACCGTAGAACGTACCCCACGGATGCTTCGATTCGATCAGCCGGTTGTAATGCGCGACCAGTTCCTCCTCGCCGAGTTTCCACACAGTGACGTAATTCAGATTCTCGCCGCTACGAAATCCCATCTGGCTGAGTCCCATCTTGGAGGGCATCGCTGCCGCGACCAGAGACGGGATCGGCCAGCGCGGGTGATGCGTTTCCGTCGCCAGCCGTTCGACGTCTCGCAAGCCTTGAATCAACTCATCCCGTTTCGGCGCGGACAATGAGGTTCGGCTGATGTTCGTCACCAAATTGGCTGCCGTGCGACTCCACAATTTCGACTGACTCGCGGGACTCGTCCCCCAGCTGACATGCGTCGTCCCGGTGGCTCGGCGAACTTCGTCGAGTGGTTCGCCGAGCCGCAAGTTCGCGTTCAATTGCTGCAACCGCGGGATGTTGTCCCAGAAGAATTGCTGTTTCAGCGTGTGCCGAGTCGCCTCCGAGTCGCGGACGTGCTGAACAGGAACTGGCAAGTGCATCCCGTGTGACCACAACAAACTCCCTTCGACCAAATTCACTTCTCGGTTTGCGATCATCCCCTCGATCAACTGCAAGCAACGGCGAGCGTGTTCGAACAACGCGGCCTCATGAATGGTCCGCAACTTGTGCGACGCCTCCGTTGGCTTGTACGACGAGCCACCGTCCACCGGCGTCATCACTTTCACCGCCTCACGCGACTGGCGTTTCTGCATCAACTGCGAGCCGTTGATGTAATCGGTCACGAGCCGCAACCGCTCGTCCAAGGGGTCGTGCAACAACAACGCCGATTCGCGCAACGCAATCGCTTCGGGCAACGCTCCCAGCCGAGTGAAGTGTTCCGCGCGACGCAACAAGGCCCGGCGTTGTTCGTCCCGCGAAAGGCTCGCACGAGTCGCCGTCTTCTTCAGAACGCCGCTCGCCACCTCCCCCGACAGCCACGTCGCCGCTTCGGTGAGTTTCAACTTATCTCGCTTCCACGATCCGATTTGTCCGCCACTCGCCTTGACCGAAAGATCGAGCGTGACCTTTGACGGTTCGACCGCGCGAGCCAGTTCCGGCACGACGAACTCTGCCTCGATCAACGTCGGCACGATCCTGTCCTTGATTTCGCCGCCTGCCCGTTCGAGTTCGATGCCGATTGCGCGAGCCTCTTCGATCTCCAGCACCGCCGTCCCCGGCTGCTCGCTGAGCGCCTGACCGAGCAGTCCCGCCAAACCGAACTGCAAGTGGTCGAACTCGTGCGTCAGCGACTTCGACAAGAACGGCGACACCGCGATGATCTGCTCGACCCCGCGAGCGAACTTCGTCCGTGTTCGCTCAATCTCGGCCGCGATGTTCGAGACCACTTGATCCAGCCGATCTCCCGCGAGTTCAAACTGTTCCAACTTCAATCGCGATCCGTAGCGGCATTCGCAGACAACCAACTTCACCGATTTCTTGCCATCCTGCTCGGCCAACGACAGCAGCACGAGCGCATCCGCTTTCAATCGTTGCCCAACATCCAACCGCTGAGCCGCCCCGTCCGCTCCGAACAGCTTGGTCAACTCCACTTCGCGAGCGATCGCGTCCCACTGCTCACGCTCGACCAACTCCAGCTTGCGTTTGGCAAGCTCCGCCACCAGCAAGTCCGACACTCCCGCATCCCTTGCCACCGGAGACGCCAAGACTGCCCATCGGTGCAACGGCACCTCGGCCGCATCGACCACGGCCGAGCCGAGCACCAAGCACAGGCAAACTGAAAGAAGTCGTGACATCATGCTCCTTGGACATTCCGCAGGCGCGATCTATTGAGTTGTCTCGGACAGGAACCGCATTCCGGAGCGTTGCCTTTTTACTTCGGCAATCGCGGCCGGAGTGATCGACGTGTTGAGCAGTCGTAGCTCGAACAACTGTGGAGCGCCGAGCAGGTGCGGCATGACCGTGTCGGAGAAGCCCCGTCCGCTCAGCGTCAGGCGGAAGAGCTTACGATGTCCTTTGAAGGCCGCCAACGCGGCATCGTTCAGGGCATCGCCGTCCGGCGGACCTTCCAACCAAAGATGACTTAACTCCGGCAAGCCCGCAAGCAACTTGACTCCGGCGCTCGTCGCTTTGGTCTCGATCAGCAACAGCGATTGCAGCGACTTCAGTTCGGAGACGGTGGCCAGGCCGTCGTCGGTGATCGCGGCTTGCGAGAGAATCAGGTCGCCGACGTCCGCCAATTCCGTCAACAGTCGCAGGCCATTATCGCCGCCTTGCCATTGGTCGGTCAGACAAACTGCGGTGCGCCAGAGCTTGGTGCGACGCACTCCTTGAACGTTCGCGATCAGCGGCACGGAATCGACCTCGCCCCCCAAGCGGCGAATCTCCGTCACGGCGCGATGATGCCGCTCGCGCTGCTCGGCCGAGAGGAATGGATACAACCAAGCCAAATCACGCGGTGCCTCGCGCGGCGGGTCCACATGGACTCGATACATCGCATCGTCCTGATTCCACGCCACCAGTCCGTAATGGGCCGAGTTGCTGAAGCTCTCAAAATCAAACCGAGCCGAGACCAGCGCGTCGGTCAGCGTTTCGACTTTCCAAGTTCGCGTGTCGATCCGTCGCCAGGTGGGCCCTGGGCCGTAGAGCCAGTCTCCGTCTACGATCAGTTGCTGCCGGATCTGCGGACTCAACGAGGCCACCGACGATCGCTTCTCGGTCGATACGGTCGGCGGAGTTTGCTGGAACAACGTCTCCAAACGCATGTCACCCGTTTCGGTGGGAAACGACCGCGTGAACTCCAACTGTCCGGGGCTGACGATGTTCCCGCGCTGCACAACGGCAGGAACACAAAAGCTGCCGAGCAATCCACGAGCGACGACGTGTGGATAAATCGTCGGCTGCCCAGTCATCACGTCGAACGCCAGCGGCTTTCTTCCAGGAGTCTTGAGTCCTCCCACCACCGGTCGGCCGAACATCAGCCAACGGCGCTGAGTCATCGGCTCGGTGTAATCCACGAAGAACATGGGAGCGAACGTCACGTCCAAGTTGTCGTCCGAGTCGGTCGGCCCTCGTGGCGGTTGCTGTGTCGCCTGATGCCACTGAGAGAACTTCCACACGGGCTCCGAGGTAGCCGAACTCGTGAGAGTTCGGACCGAAGTCTCACGACTTCGGCTACGGGGCTTGGCTGCGTCGGCCGGCTCGCGTTCGATCACGCCGAACCAGCGGCGGTTGTCGGGACCAAACCGCCCGGCCACGAAGCAGCGGCCGGCAGACAGCGGGTAAATCCACAACGGAGTCATGTTCGCCAAAGAAACAAAGCCGCGAGATTGCAGGACCGACGGTTCAAACGGCGGCAGCTCGCTGTCCGTGGCCGAGTTCGCATCGGGTGAGCGTGCTCGCAACTGTCCGACGAGCGAACCATCCAGAGCCAAGATGCGGACACCTGATCGTGAACTCGCCACCCAAATGTGCTCGCCGTCCCAGACTGCCGAGTAGATCGTGTCGCGGTCGAAGAACTTCTGCCGCTGCGGATTGAACTCCCGCTTCCAGAGCACACGCACTCGGCCCGGCTCCGTCATGATGCCAACCGATTCCCACGACCACACGAGGTCAAGTCCCTCACGGCATTTGGTCAGCATTGTCCAAGTCGCGGTCAGTCCCTCGATCGGCTCAAACGCCAGACGCGGATACGGGTCTTGGCCGCGCAAATCGCTCAGAGGCATGCGACGCTCGGAACGAACCGGCCCTTTCGACATCGCTTCGATCAGCGGACCCCGCAGGTTCGAGAGCTGCTTCGCAGTGAGCCAGGCGAGAATCTGCTGATCTTGATGGGTGCTTCCCCACTCAACGAGGAATTTCTCCGCAGTGGTCAACTCGTCTAAGTCAGCTTGCGTGACAGGATCGCCGATCACTCCCGCCGATTTCAAACCGATCAAACCAACGCGACCGTAGTACGACAACAGTGGACGCAGATCGGATCGCCAGCGGCCCAACAGTTCGATCACCTCGGCCGACGCAATGCGATTGGAGCTGACCAAATACGGCATCATTCCTTGCCCATTCCGAAGCAATTGCGAAGTGACACTGCCGGACAACCGATCGGTAGTGAGCGTCTGTTCGATGAATCTCTCCAGATTCCTAATCGTGTTTCGGTCATCGAACCGAAAGGCGTTGGAAACAGTCGATCGAAGCGGCATCTGTCCGATGATGAATGCGAACATCTTGCCGGTCCATTGATCGTATTGATCGGTCGAAGTCTGCTTGTTACCACCGCCACTTCCCGGATCGCCGAATGCGGCCAGGATGCTTGAATGTACGGCTCCTTCGCGAATCTGTTCGTCGCTGTGAGCGATCTTCTCAAAACTCGACCAGCAGTAGTCGCTCAACGGATCGTCTATTCCGAGCTCCAATGAGTCGTGTCCCGCGACAGAATTCATCGCATACAACAATCGTTCGAACACAAACATCGCTTCGCGCGGATTGAGCACATTTGCCCCAAATAGTTTCTCGACGTGCCCCATCTGCAAGGAGAGTGACGTCCGAAACTCCGCTTGAAGTTGCCCACGAAACGCCGGATCGCGACTCACTTTGGACAGCCACGACTCCGACGATGTTCCATAGACGCGAGCGTTCAGTTGCCGCGAGTAATCGCGAAGCACGAACACTCGCTGCTCCCAATCGTCCGGAGCCCATAGCAACGCCGCCTCCCGGAGCGCCGAGGCCTGCGAATACGCGGCGACCTTCGAGAACATCCCCGCCCGCGCGACCAGCCGGTCATGTTGTTGCCGTACGGTGAGCGACTGTGGACGATTCGTCGTCTCGGTCGCGGCTAACAGCTTGGCTGGCAAAGACTCGGTCAGCCAGGAAGTCGCTTTCGCCAACGATTCGAGCGTCTGCGAGGTTGCTTCCCGATCGTCTCGACCATCGCGCGCACGAATCGCGAAACCGACGCGAACCGCCGTTGAAGCCTCGGCGGGTAGCACTTCAAATTCTGCCTCAACAAACAGCGGCACGCGCCGCTGGTGCAATTCGCTCGTCGCCCGCGTCAGTTCCTCGCCGATCGCACGAGCCTCTTCGATCTCCAGAACCGCGATTCCCGACTGCTGACTGAAAGCATCTCCCAACAGTGCCGCGAAGCCGAATTGCAGGTGATCGAACTCGTGCGTCAGGTTCTTCGACAAGAAAGGTGACACCGCCACGATCCGATCAACTCCGCGAGCAAACTTTGTTCGTGTCTCGATCACCTCCTGAGAAATCTCGGTAGACAGCTTGTCCATTCGATCGGCGGCGAACGGGAAATGATCTAATCGCAATCGCGAGCCATATTGGCAATCACTGATAACCAGCTTCAAGAACTTCTTTTTTTTGTGTTCGACGAACGACAGCAGCACAAGCGCATCCGCCTTCGTCAGTTGCCCGACTTTCAATCGCTGCGCCGAGCCTTCCGGGCTGAGCAGCTTCGACAGTTCGATCTCCTTCGTGATCGCGGCAAGCTGTTCGCGTTCGACGAGATCAAACTTGCGCTGCGACAACTCGGCCGTCAGCAGGTCTGACAGACCTGTCGCAGAGACCTCCGGCGCGGACAACACCGCCCAGCGTCGGAAGTGTGGTTCATCCGCAGAGGCGATGACGACTCGGCACAACAAACCGAGCCAGACGCAAACGGTGAGCAGCCGCGATTTGGTCATGTTCATCAATGGATACGAGGATTGAAGGATAAGTTGAGCCGATTCATTTCAATCCTAGCCTGGCAGCCTGTTGAAATTGAGCCTGAAGGTCAGCGATGGATTTCGAGGTCGACAATCTCCAATGTTTTCCACGCCATTGGCTGGCGCTTCAAGCTTCAATTTCGATTTTCAACAGGCTGCTGGCCCCCGGTCATGACTCAATGTGTCGTTTCTACCTCGGAACACTCTGATACTGTGACGCTGGCGGCGGTGAACAAGCCGTTCAATAATGCTCCGCGTTCTGTTCCGTCGCAGCCACATTCGCCAGAACGTGGGATTCGCGCCCGTTGGCCCACGTTCTGGCCGGCTTGTTGAATTTGTACGTTTTGCATGGATAGTTTTTGAATTTCCCCCGGACCCCCTGTCCGCAGCGCCCCTTACCCCTTTGATCAAGGGAAGTCATTGGCACTGCGATTGCAAGGGGGCTGGGT
>JANMIF010000215.1:0-9538 GCA_031375695.1 Planctomyces sp. | reverse complement strand
GCAAGAGCGTCAGTTCCATCCGTGGCTCCTCGCATCCAATCTCCAACGCGATTCACGCGGCTCCTTGGCACGCGGTCACTTCAACTTCTACCCTCTTTCGTAATTCCCAAACAGACCTCCCCGGATCGCCGGTTGAGCCTTTTTTAAATGGCCACAAACTGCCGCGTGCTGCACTTTCGCGAGATGTGTTTTCGCGACATCACCAAAGGCACTTGATGTTCGGCTCTCGCACCGGCGAGGTCTTGATCTGCGATAATGACAACTTCGGAATCAATCGGCACTCCACCTGCCAAGTCTGGGGCACCAAGTATTACATGGCTCCAGAACTCATCCGCGAAGCAGTGTAGCCCGCTCTCGACGAGAGCGGGCTACACTCGGCAAGCCCGTCGACTAAAACCGATCTGCAATCTTTCCGCCGCAACCCCACGTGGCCGTCATTTCGAAACTTGGCGACCCATTGCGAAATCGCCAATGTTCGTCCATTGAACTACGACAACCGTTGTTCGATGACGAACGTCCGGTGGGAAATGCGATCCTTCGCTCATGAGCAACATGTCGTCTCGTTCTTATTTCTCGCCAAGCCCAATGCGACTTTTTATAGGACGGGCCAAACCTATCTAGCGATTCGTTCTGTGACACGCGATTCGGGTCGAGCGGCATCAGCAGACAAGTCACCCGATTCGTCGGTCGCTTCGGCGGCAAGACGTTCGAGATAGCCGCGCAAATAATCGACCGTTTCATCGACTGTGTCGGCTTGAATTAGCATTAGTTCGCCAGGACGTTGAGTGGACAATGCTCGTTCGACAGCTTTCACCGCACCGGAAATTTCTTCAATCTCCTGAGTGCGGCGGGTTGATCTATCGACCGATTCGATCCCTTGGCGGAAGAGGCGGATGATTTCGCCTGGCGCTCGGCCTCGAAGGTAGTGGTCTTCGTAGAGAATCACGCGGTCGAAGTGTTCGCCGAGCAATTGACCTTGGCGGTGCATGTCGGCATCGCGGCGGTCGCCGGCGGTTGAGTACACACAGGTTCGTTGCGTGTGCGGATAATTCTTCAGAGCGTCAATCAAGGCCAGCAGCGCAGAGCTGTTGTGGCCGTAATCAACGATCACCGTGCCGCCTCGAATCTTCAGCACGTTGAAGCGACCAGGGCTGGCTTCGAGGTTCGCGGCAAATGATTCGACTCGAGCGCGGATGATTTCAAGCGAAATCCCCAATCCCCAGGCGGCGGCGATCGCGCACAGTGAGTTCTCGACTTGGAAGCCGATCTTGCCGTTGTGCGTCAGCGGGATGTGATCGAGCGACACGAGCGGCTCTTCGCGCAAGCCCTCGGCCAGTACGACGTGATTTTCCTTGACGAAGATCGCCCGACCCCCTTTGGCTCGGTGTTCTAGAATCACCGGGCTCTGGCCATCGATCGCGAAGAAGATCACTTTGCCTTTGCACTTGGGGGCCATTGCGACCGTATGCGGATCGGTTGCGTTCAGCACGGCGTATCCGGTCGGAGCGACGACTTCGACGATAACTCGTTTCACTTGAGCGAGCTTTTCGAGCGTTTCGATATCGCCCAGTCCGAGATGATCCCCCTCGCCGATATTCGTGACGACCGCGACATCGCAGCGATCGAAGCCGAGTCCGGCTCGCAGGATGCCGCCGCGCGCCGTTTCGAGGACAGCCATTTCAACTTCCGGGTTCATCAACACGTTGCGAGCTGACTGCGGACCGGAGCAGTCACCGTTGTCGATGCGGCGGTCGTCGATGTAGATGCCGTCGGTACAAGTGTGAGCGACGGTCGCGCCGGTTCCTTTCAGGATGTGCGCGGTGAATCGCGTGGTTGTCGTTTTGCCGTTCACGCCTGTGACCGTGACAATCGGAATTCGACCATTGTCGCCCTCTGAAAAAATCGAACTGATGATCGCTTCACCAACCGGCCGAGGTTGACCGGCGCTCGGGGCGAGGTGCATTCGCAATCCCGGAGCGGCGTTGACTTCAACGATCGCGCCGGTACTTGGATCGCACGGTTGGGCGATGTCGATGGCCACAACGTCGATGCCAGCGATGTCGAGGCCAATCATGCGAGCGGCTTCGATTGCTCGGTTCTGCCAGTCCGGATGAACGCGATCAGTGACATCGACGGCCGTGCCGCCGGTGCTCAGATTGGCGTTGCGGCGAATGAGAACTCGCTGACCAGCAGGCGGGGTCGAATCCGGGCCAAAGCCTTGTTCTTTCAGCACGACCAGCGCCGCGTCATTGACGTGAATCTTGCTGAGCACCGTACCATGATGCTCGCCGCGCTTCGGGTCTTGATTGACGATGTCGATCAACTGCTGAATCGAGTGAACTCCGTCGCCAACCACGTTCGCTGGTTCGCGCCGTGCTGCTGCGATCAGCTTGCCGCCGACCACTAGCAACCGATAATCGCAACCGGGAATGTATTTCTCGACAATGACCGAAGAGCTTTCCTCGTAAGCGATCTCATAAGCCCGAACGACCTGTTCCTTTGTGATCAAGTTGGTCGTGACGCCGCGGCCTTGATTGCCGTCTTGAGGTTTGACGACGACCGGAACGCCGATTTCATCAGCCGCCTCCCAGGCGTCTTCAGCCGACTCAACCGGCCGCCCTTCGGGAACCGGCACGCCGATTCCGGCCAGCAAATCGCGAGTCAAATTCTTGTCTTGAGCAATCGATTCGGCAATCGCGGTTGTACGATCGGTCTCGGACGCCATGATGCGTCGCTGCTTCGAGCCGAATCCAAACTGGATCAAGCTGTGTCGATTGAGCCGTCGCCACGGAATGCCGCGCGCGACCGCTGCTTGCACAATCGCTTTCGTGCTCGGTCCAAGACCAATGTCCTGGGCCATCTCCTTCAACTTCTCAACGGCCGCAGTGACGTTGAATTCGCCGCCATTGGCTGCGGCCAAAATCAACTCGCGAGCGATCTTCACCGTCTCGCGGCAAACGTCTTCTTCGATGTACTGAATGGCGACTTTATAGACGCCATCTTCATTCGTTTCGCGGGCGCGTCCGAAGCCGACAACGTGTCCAGCCAACGTTTGCAGCTCAATCGAAACGTGCTCCAAAACGTGAGCGAAGTACGTTCCACGCCGCAGTCGCTGAAAGAAGCCACCTCGCTCGCCCACGCTGCAACGATGCTCAATCAACGTTGGGAGCCAAGTCATCAACCGGTCATTGAAGCCGGGGATTTCCTCGGAGGATTTGTCCTTGAATTCGCCCAGGTCCACCCAGACTTCCAAGACAGAAAAATTAGCCCAAATGTTCGGACCACGAAGTGCCTGAACTTTTCTAAATTCCATGATTCCTTCAATTGGCCTCATCGATGAGACACGTTTCAACAGGGTAAGTAAATCGGCGGGAAGGCGGGAAGGAGTAGAGAGCAGGTCGGGCAAAGTCGCATTTGCAAGTTGGGTTTGCGTGTGACATAAGCTTTGACCGGAAGTTCCACAGTTATCGGCAAGGGGGCGACAAACCTTGTTGGGATCGGTTGTCACGATTACGTCAGGCTTGCGCGTTCGATCTTGCCAACACGTTCCGCGCGGCTCGTAAACGAAACGAAAAACCGCAGACCAAAAGATTCGGTCCGACCGATTCACAGATTTCCAGCCAGAGAAAAAATGGCGGTGGGAGCAAGTGCCGGTCGGACTCGCGCGGGAGGAAGCAGCGAAGAGCGAAACGCTCAGGCGGGATATTCCCTTTCGGTGCGAGCTAGCCGCATCGGTGCGGCCAAGCTCGGCAGGATAGACGTTGGAGAGCGACCCTGCTCCCGACGTGCTTCGGAACGAACGAGATTTAACCATCTTCATGATCGGTTCCGCAATCCCCGACTTCACATTTTCTTCTTGCAGCAGGTCAATCCGTCCGAAAAGTCAGCAGCGATCATCCCGTCATTCAGTTGGCTACGGGCTTTAATAAATACCACAAAGCATTTGCAAATAGCCAGTTACGACTATTGCCTGAGGCGAACAACATATGCCGCGGCGATCCACGTTTCCGAATTGGTTGGCGCCTTTGCATACGCGGACTTTGAGCCGACCGGAGCCACCGCCTACTTTTCGACGACGAGTGGGACAACTTCTCACGCGATTCGAAAACCGCATTTAGGGCTCAAAAATTTTCACGGAAATCGTGCCGACTTTCGTGATGCAGCCGCGGTACATCCCTTCCGAATTGTACGACGGACAGAAGCTGCCGCTGCGGTCGAGGGCAATCACGCCTCCTTCGCCGCCGGCAGATTTCAGTTTCTTGCGAATCACTTCGTCGGCCGCTTGCTGAACTGACCAGCCCTTGTACTTCATCATCGCGACAATGTCGTGAGCGACCGCATATCGGATGAAGAACTCTCCGTGCCCTGTGGCGGAAATGGCGCAAGCATCGTTATCAGCATACGTCCCGGCGCCAATGATCGGCGAATCGCCGACTCGGCCCCAACGCTTGTTCGACATCCCGCCAGTCGATGTTCCCGCCGCCAAGTTGCCGCCGCGATCCAGCGCCACCGCGCCGACTGTCCCAAACGAAAAACCGGGAAGTCGGAGTTCGACATCGTCGGCCTTTTCGGGACTGCTGCCCCGTGACCGCTTCTTTTCTTCTTCGAGATATTTCTGAAGCTGCTTCCAACGATCTTCGGTCCAGAAGTATTTCGGATCGACGATCTCCAGTTCTTGCTCGGCGGCAAACGTTTCGGCCCCTTTACTGATCAGCATCACATGCTTCGATTTGTCCATGACAGCGCGGGCCGCCGAGATCGGATTCTTGATCGTGGTGACTCCCGCGACGCTGCCCGCCTTCAACGTCTTGCCATCCATGATCGACGAGTCCAATTCGTTTCGGCCGTCGTTCGTGAAGACCGCTCCCTTGCCGGCGTTGAACAACGGATTGTCTTCCATGATCCGAATCGCCATCTCGACCGCATCGAGCGCTGTCGCGTTCGGCTGTTGTAGCCGAGCCGATCCCGCTTTCAGAGCCTCCGTCAATCCCGCTCGCACGGCCTTGTCGATTTCCGGAGTCATCTCCGCTTTGTCGAGTCCAATCCCTCCATGAATCGCCAACACGACATTCTCGACCACCACATCACCTCCTTGAGCGGCAACCGTTGCAATCAAACAGACACACAAACAAATCAGCGATTTCATGGCGTACCTCACTTTGCCGCCTGGCGAGTCGGCACGAATTCCAGCAACCGAACCAATGTGACATCGCGGTTGTTGAACTTTTCCAAATTCTTGGTCTCGACCGCAAACACGAAGGCCGCTTGTTGCCCCGACGGTGCGGCACACAAGTAATAAATCCAGGTCATCGGCAGATTGTCCGCCTCACCATCGACGACGATCCGAAAAAGAAACCGGCGGTCGTTCGCGGTGCGAGGGGGGAGTTGTTCGGACTTCGTGATCTTCTTCAACTTGGAACCGAGTGATTTTTGGATGTCGGTTTGAAACTGTTCTTCCGGCGTGTGACTTCCGGCCGCAGCCGCCGGGATTGGCGAGACGTTGACCTGCGCGACGAGGCTTCCGGTTTCCATCAGTCGAAGTACGGCGACATCGCTCGTTTGATGAAACTGATGCCAGGCGCGATCGTGATAAAACCGCAGCCCCCACGACTCAAACCGCAAGAAGTGCATCTCGGCCGACGGCTCCAGCGGCACGTCGGCGACAGCGGCATCGTTCAGCGAATTGGCATCGGCTGAGCCATCGACCAGCGAGCGTTCGAGCACCACGTTGGCCGTGACTTCCATGCCGGGGCTGACCGCGCCGACCGAACGCTTTTCTGTTTGTTTGACTCGCAGTTTCGTGATCATTTTTTGTTGCCGATCAAATATGAAGTCTCCGACCACATTCACTCCCGCCGTCGCTCCGACCGTCGCCCCTTCGGCCGAACCGCTGAACGTCACGCGAGCCGTCGCGTCAGTTGCTTCTTCCAACTTGCAGGTGATTTCACCCTTCGTCATCGCCTCGATCCCGGTCAGCATTTGCACGGCCCAAGTTTCCGGCTTCCATGAATCGCCTGGCTGAATCGCTTCGCGTGGCAGCAGTGCCAGTACCGACAAGCTGTCTCCCGGAACGCGAACCAAATCGAGTTGCTCGAACGTCAGCGTGGCGGTCGGGCTGTATAGGTACGGTCCCTCACGCTTGCCGTGAGCCACGATCAGATGCTTCGTCTCCGGCAACTTCAACGACGATTTCTTCGGCGTGATGTCCTGCGGAGCGTCGGTCGGGATCACTTCGATGTCCGCATTTGCGAACCGATAAAGCCGCGCCGCGCGAAGCGTTTCGGCATCGCGTCCCACGCCACTCAGCCGTCGTTCGAGATAGCGGAATTGTGCGTCCGATGACAATTTTAGCGGAATGACCTTTTTGTTCCCCGCCGCAGTCATTAACTCGCCGGAAACCTGCACACGGCTACGAACGGATCGAACCCGCACATCGGATTCCGGCTCCGCCAGTTCGATGGCATCCACGGCGAATGCCAAGGAAATAGGAAGGGCCAACCAAAACAGGCATCCCAGCCAAACTGGTTTCATCATCGTTCCTCCTGCACTCCACTCACTGGCTTCATGTCAAAAAACCGAAGATGCCATTTGCTCCACAAATCTCGCCGCTTCTTCCTTTACCAGATTCTCAATATTCTCGATATCGAGATCGGGACGCACGCCAGAAAACTCAGTGGGTTCAATCGAATCGAGGTCGTCATCCAAACTGACCAAAACGCTGAAGCGATGATCGTGATCACATAGTCGGCAAAGTTCAAACAGCCGATGCACACCTGCCTTCGCAGGAATGCATCCATCAAGAATCTGGCGAGCAACATCAACGCCGTAGGCTATCAACGAATTGGTCATTGACGGGACAGGAATCTGCAGTTCGCATACGACTCTGTCGAAAACGTCTTTTACTTCAAACGCACTCCCACTTTCATTCCAGCCAGCCAACAGCCTCAAATTTGGAGAATCGTGACCGCCGATCAACATCTGAGTGGCCCACGCGACGTAGTCCGCTGATGTGAGCCAATGATTCTTGGGCCAGCCAAACAGTGTTGCGTTTGAATAGGACACAACTTCTACCACACAACCTGTTTTTTTGATCAGACTCTTGCGGACAAGTTTGAAATGGCTTGAGCCGCTTCGACAAGTCCCTCCACATCCAATCCGACATCCGCCAGCAATTCCGCCCGTTCGCCGTGTTCGATGAATTGATCGGGCAAGCCGAGTCGTTTGATGTGTTGAGTCGGGAGTCCGGCGTCGTTGGCCGCTTCGAGCACCGCGCTGCCGAAGCCGCCACAGAGGGTGCTTTCTTCAACCGTGATCACGAAGCCGCATTCGTCGATCGCGCGCAAGATCGTTTCGGTATCGAGCGGCTTTGCGAATCGAGCATTGATGACGCCGACATCGAGTCCGTCGGCTCGCAGCCGTTCGGCGGCGCGGACGCATTCGCCGAATAGCGAGCCGAAGGCGATGAACATGCCATCGGTTCCCCATTCGTAGATTTCGGATTTGCCGAGCTCGACCGGAGTCATCGGGCGTTCGATTCGTTCGACGTTCGCCTTCGGATATCGGATCGACGTCGGGCCGTTGTAATCGAGTGCGAAGTCGAGCATCGGGACGACATCGGCTTCATCACCAGGAGCCATCATCACGATGTTTGGGAACGCTCGCATGTAGGTGTTGTCGAAGCTGCCGTGATGCGTCGGGCCGTCGGGGCCGACGAGCCCCGCTCGGTCGAGGCTCAGCACGACCGGCAGGTTCTGCAATGCGACCTCTTGGAAAATTTGATCGTAGCTGCGTTGAAGGAACGTGCTGTAAATATCGACGATCGGCCGCATGCCGCTCTTCGCCATGCCCGCAGCGAACGCGACCGCATGACCTTCGCAGATGCCCGTGTCGAAAAAGCGATCGGGAATCTCCGTCCGAATCTTGTTGAGCGCGTTGCCGGCACACATGGCGGCGGTCAGCACACAAACTCGCGTGTCGCGTTTCATCGCCGAGTAAATTGCGTCGCTCATCGCGTTTGTGTACGCGCGGCTGGCCGACGCTTTCGCTGGCACAATCTCGTTGTCTTCGGTACGAGTGAACGGCGACGGCGAATGAAACTTCACCGGGTCGAGACAAGCTGGCTCGAATCCATGTCCTTTTTCGGTGAAGACATGCAGCAACACTGGCCCGCGCACGTCCTTGATCATTTCGAGATATCGCCGCAACGCTCTGATGTCGTGCCCATCAACCGGTCCGATGTACCGAAAGCCCATTTCCTCGAACAGCATCCCACCGTGCAAGAACCCTTTGACCGCGTCTTTGAACTGAGCCAGCGCGTGTTCCATCGTTTCGCCGACGACTGGCAGCTTGTTCAATAGCCACGCGACATCTCGCTTCAGTCCGTTGTAAAACGGTGCGACCCGTGCTTTGTCGAGCGTTTCAGCCAACCCGCCGACTCGCGGGCAGATTCCCATTTTGTTGTCGTTTAGAATGACGAGCAGATCTTTCTTCAATCCGGCCGCATTGTTGAATGCTTCAAACACAATTCCCGACGGCAGCGCCCCGTCGCCTATGACCGCGACCGACCGACGCCCATCCGCGAGTAGCAAATCATCCGCCGTTTTCATCCCCAGCACGGTCGAGACACTTGCACCGGCATGACCGGTCATGAACAAGTCGTAGTCTGATTCCTCCGGATTCGGGTATCCCATCAATCCGCCCTTGCGGCGAATCGACTGAAACTCGGCAAGCCGACCGGTCAACAGTTTGTGCGGATAAATTTGATGCCCAGTGTCCCAAATCAACCGATCCTTCGAAAAATCGAAGACCTGATGCAACGCGATGCACAACTCGACAACGCCCATGTTACTGGCGAAGTGAGCAGTACGATCCGCACAGACGGAACACAGTGCCTCGCGAATTTCCGCGGCCAATTGGCGAAGCTGCTCATCCGAAAACCCCTTCAACTCTCGCGGGGACTCAAGGCGTGACAGCAATTCGAACGTCATCAAAATCTCTTTCTAGCACGACATGAGCGACAGCATCCAAACCAATCTCACATGTGGCTGAGCAAGATATCGCGATTTCCGTTCGGCGTGAAGAAATGGTTGATGGAAAAGTACGCCAATCTCTCGATTCCGTTGGCTGCGGCGAACCAAAAATAGGAATTAGTTCGGATTCCAGGACTTATTATTAGCGGGTTCCGACCTTGCGAATTCCCAGGTTACTTCTTGACCCGACACATTCCGAGCGGGTCTAATTCTCAAGCCAATGGATGGGTATACGGTTCCGATCAAACAGGCTGGTTTGCGATTTGCAAGCTGCCATGATCCTTTTCAGCGAATTCCTCGCAACATTAGGAGCCTTACGGTGGCGGAGCGACCGATTTCACAGCAGACATTGCGAGAGCAATTCACTCATGTCGAACAGCTCACGAAAGAGTTGATCGATCATCTTGAGCACAATTTGCTTCCCAAAATCAATGACCTCCGAAAACTCGTCTCGGACGAACTCAAGGGAGATTCTGTCAACGAAGATATCACCGTGCGGAATCACGCCA
>JANMIF010000157.1:0-25695 GCA_031375695.1 Planctomyces sp. | reverse complement strand
AGTCCCCGTCGATCACGGTGAACTCGACTTTGTAACCCGGCGTCGATTTCGAGCGGCTCGATTCGAGTTCCCCCTTGGTGGCATGGCAGACATAAACGCCCCTCGGAAGTGGTCCGAAGTCACCCGCCGCTTGCGTCGTGTTCCAGGCGTTCTGTAGCCGATCAGCGTCGCAATTTCTCAGAATGTCCGATAACTTACCCATTGGATTGACTCCCTTCTTTGCACTTGGGGAATTGATTCGCGGGCGAGTCGGTGACAGCCGATTCGCCCGCTTCGTTTGAGGTCAGTCCGTCAAGCATCGCTTTCACGTCGCGTTGCCGTCGTTCGACCGCTTCGCGTTGTCCGATGCCCCACAGCGTCAGCTTGCCGCGATGCCGAATCGGACGGCAGGACCGCACCGAGCCGACTTCCACGATCAGCCCGCCCCGCGACAGCCGCAGAAAGATGCCGCCGAGCCAATGCCCGCCGTCATCATGCTTCGCGGTCAGGTCATCCGCCGCGTCATCACTCGACGCGCTCCCGTTCAACAGCAGCACGTCGAGGAATCGCGACTCAGCCCGCAACAGCCCAGCCGGTTCGCGATTCGTTTTCTTCTCACTCGCCCGAAGGATGCCGGCGTCGCGCAACAGTCCGCCACGCTCGACCGCTTCAGGTTGTTCAAGGGTCGCAGACATTAGCCGGCCCTCCCAACTTGGCGGATCGGTTTGCAGCCATCGCGTTCCCATTGCTCAAGCGTCGTCAGCGACCAGCGCACAAGCCGGCCGAGTCGGATCGGCTGAGGCGCAGCCCCTCGGTCCACCAATCGCATCCAGTGCCGTTTCGAGATTCCCTTCCGGTACGCACACTCGTCGGCGTCGATGTGCGTTCGCTCGCCAATCCGCTCGGCGACAGCGTTCGCGAAGTCGTAATCCTTCATCGCAGAAACTCCCATGACTGAGACTCGACCGAGCCGGCGTGAGCACGCCATCAGGCTCGGCGTCATGGGCGAGAGATTCCGCGACGCGCCGGAACCGCGCCGGAAGGTTGCTCGATTTTTCCGGCGCGACGGCATCGAACGTCAGCGGACATCCGAGAGAGTCAGCATGATTCACCCGCGCCGGAAATCCTTAGCGCGTCTTGACAGCCTTTTTCCGGCGCGGCTTTTTCTTCGCAGCCCAAACATCGGCGCGATAATGTCGGTCACGATCAAGTGACGGCTTCAAGTCCCACAACTCAATACCTTTTGTCACGGCCATGTCGTTGTAGGTGACGTACTGCCCGCTGTTGCGACCGCGCAGCCATTCGTCACCACGCTTCGCGTCTTCTCGACGTTGCTCGGCCTTTGATTGTTCAGTTTGCCGGGTTTTCGTGGTCCGCTTCTTTTTGCGTCGTTCAACGCGACTCGCAATCGCGTCAGCCAGCAAACCCAATGTTTCTTGAAACTCTTGTTGCCGTTGTGCTTCGCGTCGCTGTTCCCAGCTTTCCGTTTTTTCACGAGTGCTTGAACGCACAAGGTCGCCCGCCGTTGCCGCCCTCACCGGGAGTCGTGCCAAATACTCTAGTTGTTCTGGCGTTAGCGGCTTCCCAATGCTCACCTTCTCATTCGGATCGACGGCAACACGATTTCCCTTCTCGTCACGGACGACGAACTCACCGTTGGGCGCAATCCCCCAGATTTGTCTGTGCGGTTTTGATGTTTGTCCGCCGGTTGCTGCCGACGCTCGACCGCTTCGCTTCTGTGAAGCCTTCTCCATTTCGCACCTACCGATTGAAGCGGGTCGAGCCGGCGAGTCCGTGGCGGTAGGTCCACGAACTCAAGCCGGCGTCGCTTCGGCCGTGTGATGTAGCTACTCACCACAAAGCAACCCGTGGGCGAATTGTCATCAAACAGCGGCTACGATCAAGCCGGATCTTAATCCAAAAACGAAGCAAGCGGATCACTCGTCCTCGGGTAATGAATCACTCTGTTCTTCTAGCGAACTCAGCCGATCTTCTAGCGAATGAATTCTCGCCTGAAGCATGTAGGTGTTGGCAATCTGCGTGATGACCGAGAAGGTATCCTCGTCGGTCATCTCGTTGCTAGAAGGCATGTCCGCTTCAGCACCTTTGAGATCTTTGAAATCTTCGATCTGATTCCGCGGAATCAATATCAGAATGGTCGCGAACCCCCGTTCCGTCAAAGCGTCAACCATTTGTCTCGGCGACGCTATCGACAATCGTTCGTCTTCCTCGCCTAGCTCGGCGCGAAGTTGTTCACGAACTTTCTCCAACACCTCACCTTCACGATGCTCAAGTTCGTCAAGTCGCTTGAACCTCTTGTCATCTCGCTTGTCGACGCCTTCGGCGATCAGTTCACTAATCTCAGGCCGGGTGATGTCGTCAGGAAACACGATACCGAGTTCGAGCGCAAATTCTTTTTGGCGTTCGGTGGCAAGGGGAGCTTTCTTCTTTGGCGTTGGCGGCTTCTTGATTTCAAGTTCGCCGCCACACTTCGGACACTTGACCCGTTTTCCGGCTAACGCGGCTTTGACCGAAAGCGCAACCTTGCAAGTGCTGCAAACGATCTCGATTCGAGCGTCGATGCTCATGCAATCCACCTTTCAGGCGGGCCAGCGGGCGGGATGCCGAGAAAGGTGGTCATCGGCATCCCGACCAACTGTGCGCGGGGGATCAACCCGCTACCCATCGTGAATCTTATTCGGCACCGTCAGAAACTAAAGCCGACTTCGTCGTGTGTGCATTCGCCTTGGTCGCGTCGGTCGTGGGCAACCGCTGCTCGAATTCAGCCCGCGACGGACAGCCCCATCGCACCCACAACCGAAGCGACCGCATCGGCCACAGTGCCAGTTTGCCAACCGTCACGGGTGGCGGAGTCACTCCGGCCGCGTCCCATCGTCGCCAAGTCGAAACCGAAACGCCCGACAGCCGTGCCGCTTCACGCCGCCGCACCGCTAGCGGTCGCAGACGATGCCGGCGCTTCGATTGGCTCGAAACGTGAGCGTCAGACGCGTCCAACAACTGATTGAGCGGGTCGAATTGCATCAGATCGAACAATTCCGAGTCAGGCATGGCCAAGCCCTCGTTGATTGAATTTACTGGTGAAAAAAATGAGTCCCACACAAATTTCGCGCAATGCGTTTGGCAACGCCCGCGCCCCCGTACCTACCCCAAAGAACCTTGAAAAATCCCCCCGGTGGCAGTGGCTGTGCCGCCCGCATCGGGTTGGACAACGTCACGCCACATCGCGGCCAAGACAGTAGCCGCGCGATTTTCGCCCCCGATTTAACGATTTCGGCGCGATGCAAGCCTCACCGCTTTCCAAAAGTGCAAGTAGTACCTTGGGCATTTTCAGCCGGCCATGCCGGCGAAGAGGTCAAGCCAGCCGGCCGCGATGGTTTCGGCGGTCGCCAGTTCGCCCGACGATTCACCGAACTCGGCGAGCCGTTCGCGAACGGCGTCCGCCGTCGGCGTGTTGTCGCCGAGCCGAGCTTCGGTGAGGCGGAGCGCGATGCAATCGCCGAACTGATCGAGAAACTCCGGGGCGATGCCGAGCCGCTCGCAAACGATCGGCCACGCCCGGTGATACTGTGACAGCTTCCAACAACAGACATCAGAGAACGCTTTCCACAGTCGAACCTCACGGGCGAGGTCATCCGGAACGGGATCGTCCGCCGCTTCGGCTTCGTCCGTGGCCCACGTCAGCCTCGTTGCGGAATGCCAAAAATCCGCCAGCGTTTGCAGTTGTTCAATTCGCACCGTCGCCGCCACGTTCCAAATCGCTTGCACTCGGTCGAGATGATGTAACCGTCGCTCGCTTCGCCGCGGTGCGGTCGCATTGAGCCGTTGCGCTTCCAGGTCATCGCCCCGAATCGCCGCCGAAAAAAACGCCGCCGTGCGTTCCTTCGCCGTCAATCGGTCATACAGCTTCGCCACTCCATTCGTCATGCCGCATCCCTTCCCTTCGTTCGTGATTTCAAGATCGACTCCAACGCTTCCACCCGCGCCGCCACGTCCCCCGCGTCGATCGCTCGCAACGCGATGCCGGCCAGATACCCCACCGCCTTCGCCCGCTCGACCGAGCCGAGCGAACGATCTTCCCGCACCGCCGCCACTTGTTCGTCGAGCAACGCCAGCACGTCCGCCGCCGTCTTCAATCGAAACTCGACCGGCAACCGGGTTTGACCGGGAGTTTGACTCCCGCCCGCCCGTTGCAGCCGCTTGTAGTCGCGTTGGTAGGTCCGTTGTGTTTCAGGATCAGCAAACGGCATCGCTCAGCCCTCCCCCCAGTGTTGAATCCGCTCCGCCATCAACCGCCGCACCGCGTCCGCCTTCTCAGCATCCGACAACGGCAGTGAAGCAATCATCGCCAGCGCGGCAGAGAACGAATCCGCCTTGATCGGCAGCAACTCCACCCGACTCAAAACCGAGTCGCCGACCGCTTCGCCGTGTTCGTTTCCCCGTGAGCTACTGCCACCAGAACTGCCACTGCGCGAACGTCGTTTCGTAACTCGTGCCTGCTGCGACTGGTTAGAACTCTGTTCCTTCGGACTGTCGATCCGGAGGTTACGGGTTCGAGTCCCGCCGGCCTCGCTTCTTAAACGCTCGCCGTTACTTCTTGACGGTGAGCGTTTTTCTTTTGCTGCCATGACATTGCAGCCGAGCGATTTTTTATTTTCGGCTTCGCTCAGAAATGCGTTCAGAGTGGCAGGCGTTGACTGCAAAAAAAGTCAGTCGGAACGGCCACCGCAGACGGTGAAGAAATTCTCCGCCCCGACGGCCTGGGTTGCTGGTCCCCGTTCGGTTCCGACGTCATGAAAATCCGAGGCAGAGATTCAACCGCTCCATTCACGTCCAGCAAGCGATGGCTCGTGTAGACGTTCATCGTCAGGCCAATGGAACTGTGACGCATCGCAGATTGAGCCACTCTCGGCGAGATTCCGACCTTGCTCAACAACGCGTCGAACCTGTGCCACAGAGCATCAACGTCGACTGTCCGGCCTCGGCCATCGCTTTTGGCGATGTTGGCCACAGCTCGTTCATTTTCAAAGTTTTTTGGCAGGCCATCGGGGACGTTGAAGAGTTTCTTTGTCGCGAGGTCGGTCGATACCCCTGTCCGAACGTTGACAGCTCGTTGCGAGAATCGGTCCCGACACTCGCCAACTACTCCTGCAGTTCGTTGGCACCCTCGCGACGAAGCGGAGTCGAGTTTCCTTGGGGGGTTCTATTCATCCGTCGCGTTCAACTGGACTTGCCGAAAGTCGCAGCCGAGGTCGAATTGCCCGATGGTCAGTGAAGCAAGTTCGCTCTTTCGCTGTCCAGTCGTAACGGCGAGTTTGTCGATTAATTCTCGCTCTTGGCAGAGTCGTTTCTGTTGCGAGATTAATTCCGGGCTGTCTTTCAACCGTTCAAGGGCACGATCGACAACGCGGAAATTGCGCCGAACGTTATTAGCTTGTAGCTTCACGTCGCACGGCTGCGTTTCTCCCGCTTCTAACACGTTCGTGAGGGTTTCGCGACCATACTCGTCCAGCGGTCGCAGTTGAGCCACGATCAGCAATCAAGACAACTCCGCTTCGGCGTCGGGTTCTTTCAATTCGACCACAACGCAAATGTGGAAATGCGTTGTTAACCGCTCGTCGCCATCCTCAGCGCTCCACCTCTTCGGATCACCGGTTGACCCTTTGGATTTTTGGGGCCAATGTCGTTCTACTGTTGCGATCGATGGTTGCCGCGCTCGGCGAGAGCGTGGGGACGAGCCAGAAAGTCCACGCACTTGCCGAACGCGGCTACAAAATACAAAAAGGAACATTATGCAACTCGGATTTGTGAGTGCGATCTTGCCGGAGCTGTCGCTGGAAGAAGTTTGTGCGATCGCTCAGGCCGACGGGTATGACTGCGTTGAGCTTTGTTGTTGGCCGATCAGCAAGGCCGACCGGCGGTATGCCGGGGTCACGCACGTCGATGTCAACCACTTCGGCACCGGCGAGGCGGAGCGGGTTCACGAGATCGTCGCCAAGTACGGCGTGACAATCAGCGGACTGGGGTATTATCCGAACCCACTCAGTCCGCATCACGAGGAGGCTCACGCGGCGGTCGAGCACATTAAGAAGGTGATCTTGGCGGCGGAGTTGCTGGGCGTGCGGCAGATGAACACGTTCATCGGACGCGATTGGACGAAGTCGATCGCCGACAACTGGCCACACATGTTGGAAACGTGGCGGCCGATTGTCCGCTTCGCCGAGCTGCATGAAGTTCGCATCGGCATCGAGAACTGCCCGATGCTGTTCGGCAAAGACGAATGGCCAGGGGGCAAGAATCTGGCGGTCAGTCCGGCGATCTGGCGGCGACTGTTTGTGGACCTTGGCGGCCACCACATCGGCTTGAACTACGATCCGTCGCACATGATCTGGCAGCACATGGACTATCTCGCTCCGCTGCGAGACTTCAAAGACCACTTGTTTCACATTCACGCGAAAGATGTCCGCATCGACCGGCATCGATTGAACGAAGTTGGCATCCTGGCTCATCCATCGGAATATCACACGCCGAAGCTGCCCGGCTTAGGCGATGTCGATTGGGGCAAGTTTTTTTCCGCTCTGACCGACGCTGGCTATCGCGGACCGGTTTGCGTTGAAGTCGAAGATCGGGCTTATGAAGAAACACTTGACTCGCGCCGGGCGTCGCTGCGGCAGAGTGCGACTTATTTGCGGAACTTCGTTCCCAAGCATGGAGCGTGACGATGTTCCAAGCGAGCCGGAGCGAAGAGAGCAAAGATTCGTACTCGGTTCATCATTCACTCGGTCACAAAATCATCAATACGAATCCCGTACCGTCATTTAGCGTGTTTCGTCCGATTTCCGGCAAGCGGGACACCTTGAGCAACTTTGCGGACCCGTGCTAGAAGCCGCTTGTTTTGGTGAGTTAATTTCGCGCGTGAGCCGTGTGCGCCAGAGGATTGGAGCTTCGCATGGATGCGAAACGGAAACGAAAATGGTTGTGGGTTGCGGCGGTGTTGCCGTTTGTGAGCGCGGTCGCCGTGCAGGCAACCGGATCGAAAGTTCGGCCGATCAGCGATGCCGCGCCGCGCGATCCACTGGCGTTTGAGCAGTATCTGGTCAATCTCGGTTCGCCACCGCCGCGAGCGGAGTATGCCGGGCGGTTTGCGTTTCGGAATGTTGGCAGCACGCCGCTCGTCATCCAGAAGCTGGAACCGAGTTGCGGCTGTTTGAATCCTCGACTGGAAAAGAAAGAGTTCGCTCCTGGCGAGCAGGGAGAATTTTATCTGCGAGTTCGTGCGGCCAACGAACGGCCCGGTCCGCATGAATATACCTGCAAGTTGATCTACGACGACGGGCAGACGCGGGAAACCGACGTCCGATTCAAGATCACATTGCCGACGGAACGAGTTGAGATTCGGCCGCGAGCGCTGGCCTTTTATCAGTACAGCGATCAAGCCACGACCAGAGAAATCTCGATCACGGACTTCCGGGCCGCGCCGGATGATGAGCCGTTGAAACGGCTCGACATTGTTGAAGTGACATGCACGCTGCCGTGGGTTGATGTTGCGATTGGCGAAGCGCTCTTGGACGACGCCGGACAGCGGCGGCTGTCGGTCGTCGTGAAAATTGCGGAGGTTCCACCGGGAACGCATCACGGGACCGTCAACGTGAAAACCAACATCAAAGAATATGCCGAACTGCGTGTGCCGCTGCAGATCGACGGACCTGACTCACAACGCGATGTCGCCCGGCGTACTCCGCGACTCACGGCGAAACCGGTCAGTCAGGAAAAACCGCGATGATCTCCGAACTCATGGGGCAGATTTCCAACCTACTCGTACAAATATCGCCGTTTTCTGCGGTTCGTGTTTCACTCCAAATCAGAGTCCCTTTTTGACGGGCAGGTTCAGAACTCGCCCCATGACGAAAGACAATAGGCTTGATCACTCGCATTACGGGCCGATTGGTGGCGTTGACTCCGGCTGTCGCGACGATTGCGGCGGGAGCGTTTGAGTATGAAGTTTTCATTCCCGAGTTCGTGCGCCGACAATTGCAAGGAGTGGTCGGTCAAGAGACCAGCTTGAAGACCATCGAATACCTTGAAGGGAATCCTCAAAAAGGGGGCAAGCTGACGCCGCGATTGATCGGTTTTTTGAGCGATGCCGAACGAGAATTCTTCGACTGCATTTGTTCGGTCGATGGTGTCGGGGTGAAGACCGCGTTGCGAGCGATGGTGCGGCCGGTTCGTGACGTCGCGACGGCGATCGAGGAGCAAAACATCAAAGAATTGACCGCGCTCCCTGGGATTGGCGGGGCGACGGCCGAGCGGATCGTGGCGAAGTTGCGCCGCAAAATGGCCAAGTTCGCCCTGATGGTGGCTCGCGACCTGCCTCCCGAACAGCAGGGACAACAGACTGTCGTGCAAGAAGCGTTCGAGGCGCTGCTGAGTCTCGGCCACAGTTCGACCGAGGCGCGAACGAAAGTCGATGCGTTGCTCGCTGGCGGCAAGAAGTTCAAATCGGTCGAAGAGATCTTGACCGAGCTGTATCAAAAAGAACGCCGCTGAACCTCATAGCCACGCTCGCCAAGAGCGTGTGGAAAAATGGATCAATCCTCGTTCTTCCACGCTCTCGGCGAGCGTGGCTACGAAGTTCGAGTGGCAAGCTGGAAGCTTGAACTACGACAGGTTACACATGGGGCCGTGTGAGTTGACGTGTTTTTCAAGTGAACGAGGAGAGCCGCCGTGTCTGGTCCCGAACAAAAAGCGAAAGAACTTGGTCTGACGTTTTCCGAAGTGAAACCTGGCTATCTAAATCTCTGCGCGAAGTCGGGAAACTTACTGTTCACGTCGGGACATGTTAGCGACATCAAAGGGAAGCTGGGCCGCGATTTGACAGTCGAGCAAGGTTACGCGGCGGCTCGCGAGTGCCTAGTGAAAATTCTGAATTCGGTGCATCACACACACGGGACGCTCGATGGTTTGCGGTGTGTCAAGCTGCTCGGTTGTGTGAACTCGACACTCGATTTCACGGATCAGCATTTGGTAATCAACGGTGCGTCTGATTTAGTGCATCAACTGTTTGGCAAAGAAGGCGATGGCTGGCACGCGCGCAGCGCGCTAGGGTTCGCGTCGCTGCCGACGGGGCCGGCGGTCGAAGTCGAGGCGATCTTCGAGATCAAGTCGTAGGGTGCCTACATAGATGCAGTCGGTCGAACGAGGTTCGCGATGCCTTATCATGCCGCGATTCGTGGGGAAGGGTTTGCCTTCCGTGATCTGCGTGAATTGCTGGCAAAGGCCAACGAAGAAAAATCGGGCGATCAACTGGCGGAGTTAGCGGCATCGAGTACACGCGAGCGAATCGCCGCCAAATGGGCACTGGCCGAAGTGACGCTCGGCGAGGTCGTCGCGAATCCGGTCATTGAGCCTGACCGGGATGACGTCACGCGACTGATCGAGACGACTCACGACCGCGCGACCTTTGAGGCCATTAAGAATTTGACGGTTGGCGAGTTTCGTGAACGGCTGCTTTCCAATTGTTCGACCGACCGCGCGATCAACCATTGGGCGATCACGCCGGAAATTGCGGCGGCGGTTGCGAAGGTCATGAGCAATCAAGACCTCGTCCTGGCCGCGTCGAAGATTCGGAACGTCACGCATTGCCGCAACACGCTCGGCGAATCAGGGGTCTTGGCGATTCGGGTGCAGCCGAATCATCCGAGCGACGATCTGGCGGGAATCGTGCTTTCGGCGATTGACGGCTTGCTGTTCGGCTGCGGTGACGCGGTGATTGGCGTTAATCCGGCGACAGAATCGGTCGAGAGTGTGGCCGCCATCGAACATGTCTTGCAGAGGTTGATCAAAACGCTCGGCATCCCGACTCAAACCTGTGTGTTGGCTCACATCACGACTCAACTGGCGGCGCTTGATCGGGGCGCTCCCGTTGATTTGCTGTTTCAGTCAATCGCAGGAACGCAACAAGCCAACGAATCGTTTGGCGTGACGTTGTCGTTGCTTCGCGAAGGTCGCGAACAGGTGTCGGAACACCATCGACAGCGCGGCTTGTGGGACGGTCAGGCTAGAACGCCGCATCACGTCATGTATTTTGAAACGGGACAGGGGAGCGCCCTCTCGGCCGAGGGTCATCAAGGCGTCGATCAATTGACGCTAGAAGCTCGAGCATACGGTGTGGCTCGCGCGTTTGAACCGCATCTAGTCAACAGCGTGGTCGGATTCATCGGGCCGGAATATCTCGCCAACGAACGGCAGATCATTCGCGCCGGTTTGGAGGATCATTTTGTTGGCAAGCTGCTTGGCCTGCCGATGGGTTGCGATGTCTGTTACACGAATCACGCCGATGCCGATCAGAATTCCGCCGACAATTTGTTGGTGCTGCTGACCGCCGCTGGATGCAACTATTTCATGGGCGTCCCGTGCTCGGACGACGTGATGCTGAACTACCAATCGACCAGCTATCACGATGCCGCCGCGATGCGAAAGTTGTTTGGTCTGCGTCCTGCCCCTGAGTTTGCCGCCTGGCTGCAATCGGTCGGCATCTTCGACGGACAGCAGCTTGCAAACGCCAACGATCAGGCGAGGCAGAAGTTGCTCGGCCAAATCGGTACAGTGTTGCCCGATCATTCTGGAAAGAAGTGACGACGCATCATGACTGATGAACAGCCGCAGTTACCTTTTGAACCACACGAACCGCGATTGTCTCGGCTGTCAGACTTTCAGCCGGGGCAGGCGGGCGATTGCTTCGTGTTGCTGGCGAGTAAAGACAAGTCAAAGACTCGCGATGGGCGGCCGTATTTCCGAGTCGCTTTCCGCGATTCTCGGCGATCGGTCACAGCGATGATCTGGCATGACGGCGCGCACTTTCCGGAATGCGATGCGGCATGGAAAGTCGGGCAGTTTTACAAAATTCGTGGCCGGTTCGTCGAATCGGACTTCGGGCCGCAATTTGAACTGGAGCGCATTCGGCTTGTTGAGCCGGAAGATGAAGTGGCGGGGTTTCGAGTCGGCGAGTTGGTTCCCGCCACGCGATTCAACGTCGAAGAAATGTTTGCCGAGTTAATGGCGATCGCATCGCAGCAGATCACGGAAGCGCCGTTGCGAAATCTGGTCATCAGTTTGGTGATGGAACACGGTCCAGCGATTTGCCAGATCGCAGCGGCGGCGAAAAATCATCACGCGTTTACCGGCGGGTTTCTGGAGCATGTGTTGTCGGTGACTCGGCTGGCGTCTCAGTTGGCGGACAAGTACGGCGAGTATTATCCCGACATGCAACCGCCGCTGAGTAAATCGTTGGTCGTTGCCGGCGCGATCCTACACGACATCGGCAAGCTGCGAGAATTAAAATACGCCCCGACCGGTTCGACTTACACTGCGGAAGGCCGTTTGGTTGGACACATCTTGATCGGCCGGGATTTGATTCGCGACAAAGCTCGCGAGATCACCGACATCAACCCAGACACGTTGCTGCGCCTGGAGCACATCATAATTTCGCATCAATCGCTGCCGGAATGGGGATCGCCGATCGCGCCGCACACACCGGAAGCGCTGCTCGTGGCGGAGGCGGATAATCTCGATGCCAAGTTCCACGAAATGGCCGCAGCACTGATGAACCCGCCGTCCGACGGGGAGGAGTTCACGTCGCGTGACAATCCGCTACGGCGCGGTATCTTCCGTGGGTTGTCTGTGCCTGCCGTCGCGCAGCCGCCGACAACATCCCGGGATAGTGAACCCAAATGATCGTCGCCAATTGATCCGCGAAATGCCTGCTTGGATTCGAGCGAACGTTTCACTGTGACGACGGTTTAAATTTAAAATCTGAGACTTGAGATTTGTCAGTGAACATCACCACGATTGATTGCCGGGCCGAAAGTGCTGAACGACTGTTTGGAGCGCTGCGAGATAAACTTTCGCCGCGTGGTGATGTTGTTTCCGAAGCGGGGCGGCAGCGGACGATTGCGTTGTTTGGCGAGCCGCTGACGCCGCATCAAGTTGTTGAAAGAATCTGCGGCGACGTACGGCGCGGCGGTTTGAACTCGGTGCTGGAGTACACGCGGAAACTTGATCGCAAAGAGCTGACATCCGAGACGCTGCGAGTTGCTCCGGCGGAATTTGATGCGGCCTATGCGGCGGCTGATCCAGAGTTTCTGAAAACGCTAAGTCGTATTCGGGACAACATCGTTGAGTTTCAGACAGCGCTGTTGAACAAAGACGTGTCGGTTGTGCGCGAACATTGCGAATCGCGAGTCGAGTTGCGGCAGCGATATCTGCCGTTGAAGCGAGTTGGCATTTGCATTCCCGGTGGCGCCGCGGCATATCCATCGACGTTGTTAATGACAGCGGTGCCAGCTCAAGTGGCGGGGGTGTGCGAGATTGCGGTAGTCGCGCCGCCAACGGAGTTCGGAAGCTACAACCGCGATCTACTGGCCGCGTGCAAACTGCTGGGGATCACAGAGGTTTATCGGGTCGGCGGGGCACAGGGGGTCGCGGCGCTGGCGTTTGGCGTCGAAGGATTACCGCGAGTCGACAAGATTGTCGGGCCAGGGAATCTGTTTGTGGCGCTGGCCAAGAAGTTCGTTTACGGCGAAGTCGATATCGACAGCATCGCCGGGCCAAGCGAGGTCATCGTGCTGGCGGACTCGACCGCGAGGGCGGACTTCATCGCCAGTGATTTGATTTCGCAGGCGGAGCATAGTCCCGGCTCGGGAGTGCTGATCACTTGGCATGAGCCGCTGGTTGAGGCCGTGCGAGCGGAGTTGGTTTTACAACTCGCGCGGCTGCCGCGTGGTGATCTGGCTCGGCAAAGTCTGGAAGATTACGGCGCGCTAATTCTGGCGAAAGACGCGAACGACGCCTGTCGGCTCGCCGATTTATTGGCTACGGAACACTTACATATTTCGACCACTGATCCCGCAGCGATCTTGGCGAAAGTTCAGAATGCCGGAGCAATTTTCTTGGGACATCACACGCCGGTAGCAATCGGCGATTATGTGGCCGGACCGTCGCATGTCCTGCCGACCGGTGGGACCGCTCGATTTGCGAACGGTCTGTGTGCGAATGATTTCCTGAAACGCTCGTCCGTGATTTCGTACAATCCCGCCGCACTGGCCGAAGCCGCTCCCGACGTTCGCCACATGGCGTCGGTCGAAGGGCTGACGGCGCATTCGGCAAGTGTGGATATTCGTCTGAAATGAGTGGTATTTGAACGCAACCGTCATCACTCCGCGTGACGAGCCGAAGAAGATTTGAACGATCAATAACGCACGCGGCACGTCATGCGGAGCGTTGACAGTTACGTTCAAGGTTGAGGAAAACTGATCATGAATTTAGTTGATACATTACCCGTGCTTCCGGCTCGTCCGAAAGATGCTCACAAGGGGACGTTTGGTCGCGTGCTGATCGTTGGTGGAAGCCGCGGTATGTCGGGTGCTCCGAGTTTGGCGGGAATGGGAGCGCTGCGGGGCGGAGCCGGGTTGGTTTACGTCGCTGTGCCAAGCGAAGTCGTTCCGATCGTTGCCGCAATTGAGCCGTCGTATTTGACGATCCCGCTGGCAACCGATGAAGAACATGGTGGCCTGTCGGCGGAGGGATTGCCTGGTTTGCGAAGTGCGATCGTCGGCAAAGATGCGGTCGCTATCGGGCCAGGGTTGGGCACGTCGCGCAGTGTGGCAACGATCGTCACGACGTTGTTCACCGAGCTACCGCAGCCGCTGGTAGTCGATGCCGACGCGCTCAATGTGCTGGCCGAGCAACTGAAATCGAATGTCGCCGGGGAGACATTGAAAGCGGCTGGCCCACGAATTTTGACGCCGCATCCGGGTGAGTTTTCTCGGCTGACTGGCCGGGACATCAGTGCGGTCGAAAGCCGGCGCGGAGCGTTGGCAGCGGAGTTCGCGAAGGCTCACGGGGTGATCGTCGTTTTGAAAGGAGCCGGCACCGTGATCACGGATGGTGTGCGAGTGGCGATCAATCGGACCGGCAATCCCGGCATGGCAACCGGCGGCTCCGGCGACGTGTTGACGGGGTTGATCGCCGCGCTGCTGGCTCAAGGAATGTCGCCGTTTGAAGCCGCGCATCTGGGAGTTCATCTGCACGGATTGGCCGGTGACCTAGCGGCCGCCGATCTGTCGCAGCCGGGACTAATCGCGTCGGACTTGCCGAAGTATTTGACGGCGGCGTGGCGGCGGTTCCTTGAACCGTCTTGAGTCGTAGCGACTTTCGCAGCAGAAGCGTTGGCCGAGCCCGTCCAAATCCTTTAACCCGGCCGAGCAACCGCTCAATTTCCGAGTGGAGTCGAATTCCAAACGGCGTGATATCAAAAGGTGGTCTCATACGGTGACAGTATCACGCGATACTATCACGGCAAAGTGGTTTTCGGCCGACAACGGTGTTGCAGCCGTCGGGCGGCAGGCATAAAAGGTTGCTGTTGATTGTCGCACTTCTCGGGAGATTGAGGTCATGCGCGTCGTTCAGATCATGCTCTTGATTGTTGTCGTGGGGCTTGTGACTTACCCTGCGTCCGGACAGGTGCAGGTCAGCCCGGCGGCGATTTCGCTGGATCGGCCGGAAGGTTCGCAGCAAATTCTCGTGACGGAAATTGTCGGGGGGAAGCGGCGGGATGCGACTCGCGAAGTGAAGTTTGAGATCGGCGGCGGGGTCGCGGTCGTGGATGCTGAAGGACTGCTGCGGCCAGTTGGCGAGGGAACGGGGCAGTTGATCGTGAGGCATTCGGGCGGCGAAGTTTCGGTGCCGATCAAGGTTTCGGGATTGAACCAGCCCGCGCCAGTGTCGTTTATCAATGAAATCCAGCCGATTCTGACGAAGGCTCGCTGCAATTCGGGCGGATGTCACGGCAAGGCGGAAGGGCAGAACGGGTTCAAGTTGAGCCTGTTCGGATTCGACGTCGCGTTGGATCACGACGCGATCACGAAAGAAACGAAAGGTCGTCGGCTTTCGCTCAACGATCCGGCGGCGAGTTTGCTGCTGCTCAAAGGAACCGCGACGGTTCCGCATGGTGGCGGACGCAAGATCGAACCCGGTGGCCCCGCCGCTCGGCGCGTGCAACGCTGGATTGCTGAGGCGGCGCATGAAACGGTTGCAGATGAACGGCAAGTGGTCGGCATCGAAGTTGAGCCGGCACAGTTTGTAATCGGGGCGAACGGCTCGCAGCAGTTGCGAGTCACGGCGATCGACGACAAAGGGGACCGGCGATGTGCGACGTTGGAGGCCGACTACATTTCGAACGCGCCGCACGTGTGCGATGCGACTTCGCGTGGACTGTTGCAGGCAAGCGACATCCCCGGCGAAGCGGCGATTCTCGTGCGGTATCTCGGTCATGTCGCCGTGTGTCGAGTCGCGATGCCTCGACCGGGAAGCACGTTCGCTCGGCCGGCTGAGAACAACTTCATCGACAAGCATGTGTGGGACAAGTTGACGACGCTCGGCATTCCGCCCAGCGAACCGGGAAACGACGCGACGTTTCTGCGACGTGTGTTTCTCGACGTGATCGGCACGTTGCCGACCGCCGACGAAGCGCGAGCGTTTCTCAACGATCAAGCTCCTGACAAGCGGGCGAAGCTGATCGACTTCCTGTTGCAACGGCCGGAATACGCCGATTATTGGGCGATGAAGTGGTCGGACTTGCTGCGAGCCGACAAACTCAAGATCACGCCGCAGGGGACGGTCGGATTGACTCGCTGGTTGCGAAAGCAGTTCACGACGAATCGGCCGTATGACGAAATGGTCCGCGAGATATTAACTGCTCAAGGCCCGGTGCAGACCGAGGGCCCGGCGGCGTTCTTCAAAACGCTCGATCAGCCGGAAATCGCCAGCCGCTCGATCAGCCAGTTGTTTCTCGGCGTGCGGATCGAGTGTGCTCAGTGCCATCATCATCCGAGCGAACGCTGGAGCCAGGACGATTACGCGGGCCTCGCCGGTTTCTTCACCGGCGTCACAATCAAAAAGCTGCCCGAAGGAACCGATGCAATCGTCGCGAAGCTCGGCACGGACTCAAAGCATCCGCGGACGGGTGAGCTAGTCGCTGCTCGGCCGCTCGGTGCTAAATCATCCGACTTCGCGAATGTCACGGATCGTCGCGTCGTGCTCGCGAGCTGGATGACCGCGCCGGACAACCGGTTCTTCGCGCGAGAGATCGCGAATCGGTTGTGGGCGCATTACTTGGGCCGCGGTCTCGTTGAGCCGATCGACGATATGCGAGTCACAAATCCTGCCACGAATGAGCCACTGCTCGATGCGCTGGAGGCTCACTTGCGCGAGGTTCGCTTCGATCTGAAAGCATTCACGAAGACGCTGTTGATGTCTCGCGTGTATCAGCTTGGCGGTGAACCGCTCGAAACTAACCGCGATGATCGCCAGCACTTTTCAAACGTGCGACCGAAGGCCATGCCGGCCGAAGTGCTGCTCGACGCGATCAGCCAAACGACTGGGGTACCAGAAAAATTCAACGGCTGGCCCGACGGAGTTCGCTCGATCCAAGTTTGGGACAACCGCATGCCGAGCTACTTTTTCCGCATCTTCGGCCGCCCGGTTCGAGCCACCGTTTGCGAATGCGAACGGAGCAACGAACCGAGCATCGTACAGGCACTGCATTTGCTGAACTCCCCGGAAGTTCACGACAAGCTGACTCACCGTCACGGCATCGCACGCAAACTGGCCGCGACAACCAAGTCGAACGACGAACTGACCGATGAGATTTATCTGAGCACACTGTCTCGCTTTCCAACCGCCGATGAACAAACGTTGACGAAGCTCGTATTCGACGCCGCCGGAACGAATCGGCATCAAGCGGTCGAAGATGTGCTGTGGGCGGTGATGAATACGAAAGAGTTTTTGTACAACCACTAGACTCTTTTGCCGACTCATGTATTTTTCACGCATGTTTCGGCGAGCCGGAAAGCGTTAGCGCCCGGACCAGCACTGATTCCAATTTGTCCGGGGGTAAACGTCCTTCGGCTCGACTATTTGGTTGCCGCATGCCGCTAATTCCACTGGACGATGTGACTGACTCTCGGCTGGACGTATATCGCGGCATTAAGGCGGTTCGGCATTCGCGATGGTCCGGGCGATTCGTGGTTGAAGGGGCGCGGCTGGTGAAGCGGCTGTTGGTCAGCGATTACACGGTCGAATCGGTCTTGATCAGCGAACGGCGCGCGGCGGAATTTAGTCCCTGGCTGAAGCCGGAGTGTCCCGTGTTTTTACTGCCGCAGAATCTGGCGGCGGAATTGGTTGGGTACAACTTTCATTGCGGGGCGATGGCGTGCGCATTTCGCAAACCGGCACCGACATTGGATGAAGTCGTGCCGAAGATCTTGGCGAGGCAAACCTATGTCGTGTGTCCCGACGTCAACGATCCGGAAAACATCGGAACGCTGATTCGCTTGTCGGCTGGCTTCGGCGTGAATGCAATGTTGATGGGGCCAACGTGTGCCGATCCGTTTTCGCGTCGCGTGCTGCGTGTTTCGATGGGCAATGCGCTAACGTTGCCGCTGGTCATGAGCGGCGATCTGCGTGGGGACTTAATCCGACTGAAGTCGGAATTCGGCGTGCAGTTGATCGCGACAGTTGTCGAGCAATCCGATCCAACAGATCTGACTTCGACGGCGACGTCTTGGCCCTGCCCGATCGAATCGTTGTCAGCTGCCGGTCGACCAGAGCGGATCGCCCTGCTTTTCGGCAATGAAGCTCAGGGGTTGGGTCCGGAATGGCTGGAACTGTGCGACCGATTCATCACGATCCCGATGCAAGCGGCCGATTCGTTGAATGTGGCCGTGGCTGCGGGAATTTTTCTGTTTCGGTTCTGCTCGAATGCCGAGTGAAGTCTTGGCGATGTGCAGGCGTTGCCGTATCCTCGTGTTATCACGAAAGGAAACCGATGACGATCCGGCGTTCGATCGGCGGCAAACAATTGTTCGGCGCTGTCGCAGTCGTTCGCTGCGTAGCCGTGGTAATCGTGTCTTGCGCGATTGGATTTGCCTGGAATTCGGCAAGCGGTCAGTCTGGAAAAACCAAGTCAAGGCTGCCCGGCCTGCCGCGCGTTGCGGCCTATTCGGAAGAAGAGTTCGCAAAGTATGCGACTCCATTGACCGGCGACGAATCGCCGATTGCGATTGGCCGAAGCGTAACGGTCTCGCTGGTGATCGGCAAAGTTTTTCCTGACGTCGAAATCACTGAGTCGCAATTGGGCAAAGGGGACGAGACGCTCAAGGCGTTGACCATTTACGATCCGATCAAAAAGAAACCTGTCATTTGTAAATGTGACACGATCAGCAATGTCGCAACGGACGATCACGACTATTCCGTGTTACGCGATCCCGCGAAGAAGGGGCATGTGCTTTTCGACACGACGCGACGCGATGCCGACATCAACGAACGATTGAAAGAGACCGGGCATTTCTTGTGGCCGGAACCTACGGAGTTGGAACAGACGCAAACATTGGAAGAGTACAAGCAATTCCTGGACAGCGTCCAAAAGCAGTATCCGTTTCCGATGCGGGTGTATGAGTCGAAGTACTTTTTGGTTTGCACCGACATCCCGGAGATTCAGTTCGCGCCGTATGGAAAGAACCTGGATCTCATGTATGCGGAGTTGTGCAAGGCGTTCGGGATACCGAAAGACAAAAACATCTGGCGGGGCAAGTGTCTGATCATCGCTTTCACAACAAAGGAATCGTTTCAGTCGTTTGAGCGAGTGGTGATGAAAAACAACGACGTCGAGGGGGCTCAGGGCTTGCATCATTCGGCGAGCGACGGGCGAGCGATGACGGTGGTTTATCGGGGGAACGATCCGGCGTATTTCGGGGTAGTTCTGGTGCATGAGACGTCGCATGGCTTCTTACACCGCTTGCGATCCAACGTGGAAATTCCCCCGTGGATCGACGAGGGAATCGCCGATTGGATTGCTGGCTATGTGATGCGGCCTTGCAAGTCGATCATGGAACGCCAAAAGGACGCACTGGAGATAATGAAGCAAACGGGACGCATGGGAGCCAACTTTTTCGATGCGGATGCGGTCTTGAATCCGCAGCAATATGGGATCGCCTCCAGCCTGACGAATTTCATGCTGACGCAAGACCCAACCCGATATCGAGAATTCATTGTCGGCATCAAGGAAGGCCATTCGACCGAGGAGAGCCTGCGCCGCAGCTTTGGGGTTTCGCCGGCCGAACTGATCAATCAATTCGGACGACCCATTGGGGTTCTGAATCTGCGGCCCTGATCGAGGCGTAATCGCTGGACGACTGCGGTTCGTCGCGACCGACACAATTCGCCGAACTGTTTCAATCGGTCGGCGATGGCCCGGGGAATTTCCGCGACGGACCAAAGTTTTTGACGTGGCACAACGGCGAACTACTATTTTGAACGAATTGAGTGCGGCCTGACGCCGTCTCGCAAAGGAAACGCCATGTCAAATTCCCCCTGTCCAACTGACGACTTTGTAATGACTGCTACGATGGTCATCGAAACGGCCGATCCGTCGATCCTCGCCAAGATCGAAGGGCAATTGGCCTTCATGGACTTGGCTTTGATGGCCCTGGAAAAAAACCGCGGCGACTCGGCGATGTTCAAACAAGTCGCACGCAGCGTCCAAAGCATTCGCGGTGCCTGCCGCAATTGGGGCTTGGCCGAAATGGAATTGCTCGCCTGCGATTTGAGCGACTGGTTGGCTCAACTGCGCAAGGCTGCGGTCGAGATGACCGATGAAGAGTTGGAGCTTCTGCAACGTTGTACCTCGGCACTTCAGGCGGCACTTGCATCTGAAATGCAAAACCTTCCGGTTCCTGAGACGTTCCGATCGGTGAGCGATGAAATCCGCCGGACAGTCCATGAGTCTCTGCTGATGACGGCCTCGTAAGGACCGAATCACAAAAATAGCTCCGCGTTTTTGTAGCCCGGGTTTGCCAACCGGGCGGGTTCGTTTCGACCGGCTTGAAAACCGGTCTACGAAGTATTTCTCGTGGAGCAACTGGCTAATTTTTCCGCAATCGCCGCGTTAGATCTTTCAGCCGGCTGAGGTGTTCGACCAGCTTGGGGATCGCGTCAAAACCCATCAGCAGCATCAGGACATAACGGAACACAGAGAAGATATCGCCAGGAGTTGCCGCGATTGTCGAACAGCTTCGCAGCAAAGCGACCACCATCACGCCGAGCACGAATAATTCGAGCGTCCCGAAGTTGAGTGCCTCGCAATCGGACAGTTTGATCCGGCACGAAGCGACGGCGTCGAAATGTCGACGGACGGACACTGAGTTGCCGCCGTCGATAACGTCCACTTCGTTTTCCAGTTCATCATGCAGTTGCTGATTCAATTCCAGCGTACGCCGCGAGTAAATGCGATTCAGTACAACCGCCGGCAACAGTAGACCAAGGCACACCGGGACGAGAACTCGGTCGTAAAACGCCAGCATGATCAACGCGCCGATAATCGAGTAGCTCGACCGAATGATCAGCGGCACTTGGTTCTCGAAGAACTCGACGAACTGGCGAGACAACGAACTTTGAGCGGCGACTCGCGACAGCCCGATGTCCCGTTCGCGTTGATCAACGACGAGATTCGTGGCGAGGTCGGTGTAGATGCTGGTGTAAACCCGTGTGTCGTACATCTGCCGTAGCGAACTGATCAACAAGTGCGACAGATGCTGGCCGACAAACAACAGCAAGCCAAACGACGATTCGTGCAACAGATCGTTGATCGCCAACCCGATCACAAGTGGCTGCGAAAGTCGCAATAAATTCTCGACGTTTAATAGCAGATACGTCAGCAGCAGCTTCATCCGGTTCGCGGCGAAGATCGAACGCAACGGCGTGATTCCCGCCGAAGCCGGAACTCTCAGCGGCAAGACTACCGGAGCCTCAAAGAGGTCGGCAGCCTGAAGTGTTCGCGGCTGCTGTTCGCGGCGCAGGGGAGTTGTCGGCGCGGTCGGAAATGTGGTAATCATGATGGCCTCCCACGGCGGCTGTTTTCTTCCCGCGACCGCGATTGAAATTTGGTTTGACGCCTCTTATTGCGAGGCAGACCGTTTCAATTGAGGTAGCGAAATGAACCGGAAGCCGTCGCGGCCGCGCCGCCGCGCGAGAGAGGGCTACGTTCGCGATGCGGTTTGGCCATGAGTTGGTTCGTGTGGTTGATTGCTCAGCCGAACGCCACGAGACCCATCTCGGCGGCGTCGAGACAGAACTCGATCAGGTCGCTCCGCGAGGCGGAACGGTCCTGTCGCTTCCAGTCCGACAGCGTGAATGGGCCGTGGGAGGCCAGTGTCTCGATGTGTTGTTTGCCAATGTCCTCGAAAACCGATGTCCGCACTTGATTGCCGCAGGCGAAGAACAATGCGTCCGCTGGCAACTCGATGTCGTCGTCGACCAGTACGTCCGTCTGAAACCGCACCCAAGTCCGAATCGGATTCAGCAGCAACCGCAGCTTCGGATTCGATTCGATCTCGTTTCGCAAAGTCGGGACCATGCGCCACAGTTCTTGGAACCGGACATGCCCCAACCGATTCTTGCGAGCAATCAGTTCCACTTCGTTGCGAGCCAACTGACAAGTCACATGATCAAGCTGCTCCAGCGATAAGTCGTCATTCAATCCGAGCCATCGCAAAAAACGATCGCCATCCGAGCAGCCTGTGTCATACGCCGATAGCGGCACTTCGTGGATGAACTCTTCAATCCGATCGCTGAGGTCATCGAATGCTGGCTTCAGCAGTTCGACCTGGTCATTCAACTTGCCAAACCTTTTTTCTATGTTGTCGCCGGTAAACATCTTCACCGCGTCAATCGCGCCGCCGCGACCAAGAAACGGGCGCACGTCTTCGACATAACCCAACGCCATCGCCTGAGCACATCGCTGAATCTGATCGCGATATTGGTCGAGCATCGGTTTGGTTTGAGTGATCATTGCAACGATCCTTCACTTTTGATTGACGAAAAACCCAATGACGAAGGAATGACGAATTCCCGAAGGGATTATCCAGTGACGGCTGGAGTGTGTGATCGGTTCGTCATTCGTGATTCGGATTTCCTTCGCCACTGGGTGTTTCGTGATCCGTCATTCGCCGCTGCTGGGCATTCGGGGAGAAGTGTGGTTGCACTGTTTGCGCAGGATTTGGTCGCCGGCCTTCCCAACGAACGACGACTTCGTCCAAACAGACTTCCACACTCCGCCCCGAACAACCAGCAGCGCTGACGCTTCTGATTAGTGTTGACTGCAAACCTCTTCCGCGACGGCGCGCACTTGGCGAATTTCGCTTCGCCAGCCACGTTCGTCGGGGAAGTTTTGATCTCGCTCCAAGAACACGGCGTCGATCTTGCGACGACCTTGCACTAATGCGTGGTAATACAAATCCCAAACTTGGTCCGGAATCGGTTCCGAATGGCTGTCGATGTACATACCCGACTTCTCGTCGAGATACCCGCCGGCCAAGTGAATCTGTACCCGATCCGCAGCCGGCATGACTTCGGTGATGAAGTCATAGGCGTTGAATCCAAAGTTCATCGCGTTGGCAAAGACGTTTGTCACATCGAGCAACCAGCCGCTGCCAGTGTTGTGAAGAACTCGCCACAGGAATTCCGCTTCAGTCATCGTCCCGTTGAAGCGGAACAAGTACGCGATGTTCTCGATGTAAAACCTCCGCCCTGATCGGCCGAAATACGATTGCACAAAATCAATGTTCCGACAGGTCGCATCAAGTGCCGCGTCCGTGAATGGCGGCGGTGCGAAGTGACCCATCTCGACGCCGTTATGTCCGTCGCGAGTGAACCCCAAATGATCGCTGATTGACTCCGCTCCGTTTTCATCGGCAATCGCGAGCAGAGTGTCGAGATACTGCCGACCCGGCGCATCGGGACTCGCGACCGAAAGCTTTAACGCATGAATCCCGACGTGATCGAATTCCTGATCTCCGATGTAGCGGTCAATGCGCAGCGGATCGTCGGCTCGTTCAAATGTGATCTCGACCGCGTTGATCGCCGGATCGTCGAGAATGTAGCGATTTTGTTCTCGCAGTGCGTAACCGATTCCCGGCACGACGAGACTCGACGAGGCGAACTTTGTCGAGCGAACGGCATCCATTATGGCAACTGACATGGCTGAATCCTTCATCTCAAATTGACGCGGCACGTTTACATAGCCGTCATCGCTCCACGCGACGAGCCGATCCGGTAGTACCGATCTCATCAGCGCGGCTAGAGGGGTAACCAACTCGTCACGCGAAGCGATAATGGCCACATATCAGCGGCCTTGTTGGGTTACCCACGGCAGCAGCGGCAACATCGGCAGCAGCGATGTCGCTCGGCCGTTTTTTTGCTGGCAGCATCCGTACGCAACGAAGTGATTTCGCGAACAGTCTTCTTCGACTTGGTGATGACGGCGGTCATGGTTGTCTCCAACAGGTTTCTTGTTCGGGAGGCGAGGGGAATCGCGATGCGCGTCGCGTCGTGATAGTCCGTACCGGTTTGCAGCAAGAGTGCCAAAAAGACCAGATTCGCGTGGCAGACCGTCATCGACGGCGAGAACAGCCCAATTCCCGGTCATTCCGTGAATTGGCGAGTGACGAATCACCTGACGACTCGCTCCGAGGACTGTCGTCCGAATTGCAACAAGCGTGGTCAGGCTGAGTGCGAATTTGTCCGGTTTCAAACTGTCTTGAGATCATTCCAAATCGCCGTCATAGTGCCGCCTCGCGTGGCGGTCGCCGCGTTCGCGTCACGAGGGATCGGGAGAGTCTGGAGAATGAGCGGAATTTCAACGATGTTAATCTTGGGCCAAGCGGCCGGATCGGATGTTGTGGCCGACACGTTGATTTGGGCTTGCGGGAAAGTTGGATTGCCGACGCAGTTCGGCGTCCCGCTGATTCTGATTGCCGTAGTCATGGGAACATTGCTTGGGGCCTGCTCGTATGCGATTTGGCTGGAGCGGAAACTAGCGGCATGGATTCAGGACCGAGTGGGGCCGAATCGAGTCGGGCCGTTTGGGTTGTTGCAGCCGATCGCTGACGGCGCAAAATTTCTGCTCAAGGAAGATGTGATCCCGTCGCATGTGGACAAAGTGCTGTACGTCATCGCGCCGACAATTTCCGTGCTGACCACGATGCTGGCTCTGGCGGTGATTCCGTTCGGGCCGACAACCCTGGGCGACGAGTTTCAGTTTGTGATTGCGCCTAAGCTCGACATCGGGATCGTGTTTCTGTTTTCGGTGACGAGCCTGGCGGTTTACGGCATCATTCTGGGCGGCTGGTCGAGCAACAACAAATACAGCGCGCTTGGCGGATTGCGGTCGAGTGCTCAGGTGGTGAGCTACGAAATCCAGCTGGGGATGTCGGTGCTAGGCATTGCGCTGATGGCTGGATCGCTGAACCTGGAGACCGTGATAGAGGCCCAAGCTCGGCACGGACTGTTCGGTTGGAACATTTGGTATCAGCCACTCGCCGCGTTGATTTTCTTCCTGGCCGCGCTGGCTGAAGCCAACCGGCTGCCGTTCGACTTGGCGGAATGCGAGCAGGAGCTGATTGGCGGCTATCACACGGAATACTCGGCGATGAAGTTCGCGCTGTTTTTCCTCGGCGAATACACACATGTCTTCACGGTCAGTTTTCTGTGTTCGGTGTTGTTTTTCGGCGGCTGGCATTTCCCCTGGATCGCCGAAGCAGGGAGCGTCGGCTTGCTGGCGACCGCACTAAAAATCGGCGTGTTGCTGACGAAAGTGTTCTGTGTCGTGTGGCTGATTATGCTGTTGCGCTGGTGCCTGCCTCGGTTCCGGTTCGACCAATTGATGGGCCTCTGCTGGAAATGCTTGATTCCACTGTCGCTGGGCAACATGGTCTGCGTGATGATCGTTCGCGAGTTTGAATTAAACTGGTTCTGGTTGCCGATCAGTTCGTTCGTGCTGTTTTGCACAGCCGGGTACCTCGGTTTTCGACCTGCCCCGCCGCGTCACCGACCGGTTAGCAACACTGAGATTTTGATCGCGAGCCATCATTAGAAAAAGATTGAGACATGCCCATTCAAGAACAAGACATCACCTGGATTGAAGAGCCGGAACTGAGTTTCTGGGAGCAAACGTTTCTGCCCGCCGTGGCTGGCGGGTTGAAGACGGCAATGAAGCACACGATCGCGCAGCATTCGGTCACGCAGGAATACCCGGAGTTTAAGCCGGACCTGCCGTTGAATTACCGGGGTGTGCATCGGCTCAACCGGGATGAGCAAGGTCGGGTGCGGTGCGTCGCGTGCATGATGTGCGCAACGGCCTGTCCGGCTCACTGCATTTCAATCGTGGCCGAGGACGCGTCGCAGGATTGGCCGGATCGCGACAAACGTCCGCAGAGCTTCGTGCTCGACGAGTTGCGATGCATTTTCTGTGGCATGTGCGAAGAGGCCTGCCCATGCGATGCGATTGAGTTGACGAGCATCTTCGACCTGACCGGGCAGAATCGGGAGTCGATGATCTTCAACAAAGACAAACTGCTGAGCATCTACGACCAAACGAAAGACAACCCGCGCGATCCGGTCCGAACTCACAGAGGCCGCTTGGGCTGCGCGTCAGAACTTGAGCGAGCGCCAATCAGTGCGACTTCGCCAAAGCCGCCAGATGTCGCACGGGCCAAGAAGTCGTAATACGTAGGCGAGTCGCTCCCGGGACTCGCCTACCAAACGTTGTTGAACTCATCTTACAAATTGTCGACCGCCAGCCGATCG
>JANMIF010000144.1:0-11794 GCA_031375695.1 Planctomyces sp. | reverse complement strand
AGTTTGCAGTTTGGGTATTGGCCGTACGCGGTCTATGCCCCCCACAACTTCTGCGGGCGGAAAATCCCTACAATCCACTGGCCCTGACCCCCGAAACCTAAAACAGCGACCCCGCTAAGACAAGCTCGGCGAGGTCGCTTGATTGCGAACTAAACGAAACAAGTCTCACACGATAGATTCGTTGCGTCCGCTGCCGCCGCCTAAATCTCGTCCAGAATTTCGGAGACGATGTTGGGATCGAGAATGTCTCTGGTTAGGCCCACGGTGTTGGTGTCGACAAAGAACCAATTGATTCCGGCTTCCCCATTCAGTGAGTCGGGCGATCCCGTGATCGAAGACGGTTGCCATCGCGCCGGTATTCTTGCAGCGCCGTGACATTCGGGCCGACACCCACGCTCAGGTTTGCCATTCGCGTCGCAATTGGGCTTCCCTCCGTTTATTGGGCGCTGGGTTAGGTTAGCAGCCTGTTGAAAAACCGTAGGATCGGCATCCAGCCTGTCGGAGTCTCCGAGAAACGACAGGCTGGATGTCGATCCCACGGCTCTAACGCGTTTCGACTGATCAACACGTTCCTGAAAGCTGTCGCTTTCTCAGTCCACGCATTCGGAGAATTTTGGAAGTCGAACGATTCGTTCAGATCATGACGGAAACGTTCCAGGTCGTTCCCGGTTCTATTCTTCTTCCTCGTGCATCTTCGCGGCGGCAACGATTTTTTGTTGCTCGTTGCCGGGGACGACTTCGTAGTGGCTGTGCTCGAAGATGTATGAGCCTTGGCCGCCAGTCATGCTCGACAGCGAGCGGGCATAAGTCAGCATTTCTGATAGTGGGACTGCGGCTTTCACGACGATGAAGTTACCCGGCAAGGTGTCCATCCCCTCCATATGGCCGCGGCGCGTGTTGAGGTCGCTGGTGATGTCCCCCAGCTTTTCACCGGGGACCGTGATCTCCACCTTCACGATCGGTTCCAGCAGTACCGGCTTGGCTTTGCCGAAGACTTCTTTGAAGCATTGCCGACCGGCGGTCTTGAACGCGGTTTCGTTGCTGTCCACCGGGTGATCTTTACCGAAAAACAACGCGCACCAGCAGTCTTGAACTTGATGTCCGGCGAGCACTCCTTTTTCCATTCGCTCCTTCACTCCCTTTTCGACGGCGGGAATAAAATTGTTCGGAACGCTGCCGCCGCTGACGCAATCGAGAAAGGCGTAATTCAGCACCGGGTCGTAGTGGAACGACCGCAAACTCTCGAAACGTTCTTTGATGAAGTATTCCTCCGGCACGATCCCTTGCGGCAGCGGGCCGATGCGGAAGTGGACTTCGGCGAATTGGCCGGAGCCGCCCGATTGTTTCTTGTGGCGATACATCCCTTCGGCGTTCATGTTGCAGGTTTCGCGATACGGGATGCGTGGCATCGCCGTGTTGACGTCAACCTTGTCTCGTTTGTGCAGACGATGCACGATCGATTGCAGGTGCAGTTCGCTCATTCCTTGGATGACCATTTCATGAGTTTGAGCGTCTCGCGAAACATGAAAGGTTTGGTCTTCCTCTTCGATCTTGTGCAGAGCCACGGAGATTTTTTGCTGATCGGCGGCCGTCTTGGGCGTGACGGCCAGTCCGACCATCGGGCGTGGGAATTTTAGTTCCGGCAGATCGAGATGCACTCCCTGAGCCGACAGTGTGTCACCGACTTGCAGGTCTTCAACCTTCACAACGGCAATGATGTCACCGGACGTTGCCGTATCGACGTTCTCGTGCTTGGAACCTTGCATCTCCAGCATTTGACCGATCTTGATTGCTTTGTGGCTGCGATGATTGTGCAGCGTCACATCTTTGCCGATGTGCCCGGCGTAGACTCGAAGATACGCCATCTTGCCGACGAACGAGTCGATGCGGACCTTGAAGACTTCGGCCACGAAGGGATCGTCGGGGTTCGGGTTGATGACGATGTCACCTCCCTTTTCGTCTTTGGCCGGACGGTCTTCATCCAACGGGGTCGGAGCGTAATCGGCCAGAGCGTCGCACAGTTCTTGCACGCCGACCCCGGTTCTCGCCGACGTGAACATGATCGGGATCAGCGAGCCGTGCCCAATCGCCTTGCCAATCGCGTGAATGATTTCGTCTTCGCTGACGTTGTCGCCGAGTAGGAATCGCTCCATCAGCGATTCATCTGCTTCGACGATCGCGTCCATCAACGCCTGATGATAATCCTGCGGGCTAAGCGGCAATCCGGGCGGGACTTCGCCCTTGATCTGCAACGCACTGTGAACTGCGGTGAACTTCGCTCCGGTCCCGTTCGGCACGTTGATCGGCACGCAGGACGCACCCCATGTGTCGCGAATCGTGGTGACGAGTTTCGGGACATCGATGTTCTCGCCGTCCAGTTTGTTGATGACGATCATCACCGCCAGATGCTCTTCGTGAGCGAGTTGAAAGCAACGTCGCGCGTTAACTTCCAATCCGCCGTTGGCGCTCAGCACCACGACCGCCGTCTCGACCGCTCGCAACGCTCCGCAAACTTGGCCGATGTAATCGGGGTAGCCAGGACAGTCGATGAGATTCACGCGATGCGTGTCATGTTCATAGCGGCAGACGTGCGAAAAGAGCGACTGTTTGCGTTCCTTCTCGTCGTCATCGGTGTCGAGCAAGCTAGTACCGTCATCGACCGATCCGGCTCGCGTGCCGATCCCCGATTTGAACAACAGCAAATCGGCGAGCGTCGTCTTTCCCGAATGCCCATGTCCCACGAACGCGACGTTGCGAATCTCATCAACCTTGTGCTTCGACATCCTCGGCTCCAATCTCTGATGTGACACCCCGGTGAGCGACCATCCGCCGCGCCGGCGGAACGCAGGCGACATGGTAAAGACTGATTCGCATCTGGCAACGATGTGGCAAAATGAGTCGTATTCTGGCAAGCCGACGAGCGTGAATCTCGTTCACTTCACCACAAAGTTCACCATTCTTCCCGGCACATAAACAACTTTCACGACTGTCTTGCCCTCAAGCTGCGATGCCACGAGCGAATCGGCTCGCGCGGCGGCCTCGACGACGGCTTGATCGGCTTTCGCTGGGACGCTGACTTTCGCTCGCAGCTTCCCGTTGATTTGGATCGGGACGTCGATCTCCGAGTCTTCGACCAGCTTCGGATCGAACGTTGGCCAGGGTCCGTAGGCCAGCGTCGTTTTGCCGCCAAGGAGTTGCCACAACTCTTCGGCGAGGTGCGGGGCCAGCGGGCTGAGCAGCAGCACGAACGGTTTTAGGATCGCGACCGGGCGGACGTTCCAGTTCGTGGCTTCGTTCATGAACTCCATCAGCCGACTGATCGCCGTGTTGCAGCCGAGCGATTCGATGTCATATGTCACAGCTTTAATCGTCTTGTGCAGCAGTCGCAGCTGCGGCTCATCTGGTGTGACGTCCTGGACGGCGGGGTTGAGCCGCACATCGTCCGCTCGTTCGTCAGTGATCGTTCGCCATACGCGAGACAGAAATCGAAATACACCTTCGACCCCTTGCATCGACCATGGCTTCACTTGTTCGAGCGGCCCCATGAACATCTCGTACAACCGCAGCGAGTCGGCTCCGTAGTTTTCAACGACGCTGTCCGGGTTGATCACGTTGCCGCGAGACTTCGACATCTTGTAGGCGCGGCTTTCGATCCGAATGTCCGGGCGATCCGCGAGCACGAAGGAATCGCCCGATTTCTTCACCGCGTCCGGCGATAGTTTCACCGTCGCCAGCTTTTCACCGGTTGCTTTGAGGATCGCGTTGCCGTCGTCGTCATCAGTGACTTCAGCAGAGCTGACCCAGTCGGCTACGGCTGCTGCGTTCTGCGGTTCACCCTGACCCCCAACCCCTAACCCCTGTCCCCTCGCGTACCCGGTGAACTCCACCTCGCCCAGAATCATTCCCTGATTGACCAGCCGCTGAAACGGCTCGGCGGTGTGAACGTGTCCGCGATCGAAGAGCACCTTGTGCCAGAAGCGTGAATACAACAGATGCAGCACGGCGTGCTCGGCACCGCCGACGTAGAGGTCAACCGGGAGCCACTGTTTTTCCAATTGCGGGTCGGTGAAGGCCGCAGCGTTCTTGTTGTCCACGAACCGCAAGTAGTACCAGCACGAGCCGGCCCATTGGGGCATCGTGTTGGTCTCCCGTTTCAGCTTCGTGCCGTCGGGAGCGGATTTGTAGAGCCACGACTCCGGAGCTTTCGACAGCATCGGCTCCGGCGTGCCGGTCGGTTTGAAGTCCGCCATCTCCGGCAACTTGATCGGCAACGCCGACTCGGCATCGACTCGCAGTAGTCCCGTGGGCTGACCGTTGACATCCAGCTCATGCCACAGCGGAAATGGCTCCCCCCAATACCGCTGCCGGCTGAAGAGCCAGTCTCGCAAGCGATAGTTGACCGCCTTGCGACCGAGACCCGAAGCAGCGAGATCGGCGGTGATCTTCGATTTGAATTCGGCGGTTGTCAGGCCGTCGTACTTGCCGGAGTTGATCGCGATTCCATCAAACGTAAATGCCTCGTCGAGACCAATCTGGCGAACTGGCGGCGTGATTCGTCCCGCAACTGCATCCTCCATTGGCCGACGAACCAAGAGATAAGTTCCTTGGTCATTCGCAGCGACGATCTCTACAAGCTGATCAACTTCCGGCAGTCCTTTTAGCGTCTCTTTGAGCCTTTCGACGGAGGCGTCTGCACTTGATGGAGAAATTCGGATTGCTGAGTAGCAACCTTGAGCAAAGTGGTTTTGGAATAATTGTGCCAGCACTTCATCTGCGTCTTCAGGTTGCACAACGGGGATAATCTGCTGGTCGTACTCTTTGGCGAATTCAAAGTCTCTTGTGTCATGTGCCGGCACGGCCATGATGGCTCCGGTGCCGTAGCTGATGAGGACGTAGTCGGCGATCCAGACGGGAATCTTCTTGCCGTTGACCGGGTTGATCGCGTAGCCGCCGGTGAAGACGCCGCTCTTCGTCTTCGCGAGTTCCGTGCGGTCCAGGTCGCTTTTGAACGAGGCTTGTTGGCGGTATTCATCGACTGCCGCGCGCTGCTCTGGAGTCGTCAGCCGATTGACAGCCGGATGCTCTGGGGCAAGGACCATGTACGTCACGCCGAACAACGTGTCGGGGCGAGTCGTGTAGATGCGGAGCACATCGGGACCGGGTTCTTTCCGGAAGCCGTTTCGAGCATTCTGCTTTAGCCATGCGATGAAATCGTGCAAAACTTTGGGAGCTTCCTCTGGGATGATGTATGCGCTCGTGATGCCGTTCGGACCAAACAGTCCCCGATAAGGAAACGATGAAATGGCATCGACTTGGCCGGTCCATTCTCCGGACCCGATGTAGAAATCGACCTCCGCTCCTTCGCTGCGGCCGATCCAGTTGCGTTGCATCAGCTTGATCGACTCGGGCCAGTTGAGGTTCTCCAACTCCGTCGCGAGCCGGTCGCCGTAAGCCGTGATGCGGAGGAGCCACTGGCGCAGAGGGATGCGTTCGACAGGGTGGCCGCCTCGTTCGCTCTTGCCATCGACGACCTCCTCATTGGCGAGCACCGTGCCGAGCGCGGGGCACCAGTTGACCGGGGCTTCGTGCTGGTACGCGAGACGCTGCTGGTCTTGATAGCGTCGCACCGCGGCTTCGCCGTTCGCGGCGACATCGGCCGGGATCGGCAGCTCGGAGATTGGCCGCCCTCGGCCGATGCGTTGGACTCCGTCAGGGCCGGTCCAATCACAACTCGCGTCGTACCAGGTGTCGAAGAGTTGCAGGAAAATCCACTGCGTCCAGCGGAAATAATCGGGATCGGTCGTGGCCAGCTCGCGGGTCCAGTCGTAGCTGAAGCCGAGCGACTTGAGCTGCCGCTTGAACGTCTCGATGTTCTTCGCGGTTGTGATGGCCGGATGCGTGCCGGTCTTGATCGCGTATTCCTCGGCGGGGAGTCCGAAGGCATCCCAGCCCATCGGATGCAGGACTTGCTTCCCCTTCATGCGGTTGTAGCGGCAGACGATGTCGGTCGCCGTGTAGCCTTCGGGATGTCCGACGTGCAGACCGGCTCCCGACGGGTACGGGAACATGTCGAGCACATACATCTTCTCTTTGGCCGGATCGAACGGGCCGGTGGCAAAGGTTTGATGTTCTTCCCAGTAGGCTTGCCACTTGGGTTCGAGTCGTTTGGCGTCGTAGCGAGGCATCTGTGTGAAATCCCAAATCTCAAATTCCAAATCTCAAAACGGGGCGGGATTGTAGGTGCGGTTTCGTTCAAAACGAAGTAGACGGTCGGAATGGCGAAGTACCTGGCCGAAGATTTGGTTATGGCTGATGTCACGTTTCGCGTGTTGCTGCCAAGAAACGCCGCCAGCAAGGCGATCACAAGCGCTCCCGATGCCGAGATCGACGCAGTTCGTGATTGTCGTAACCGAGTCAAGCCGGCGCATGAAGCCGTGCGCCGGCTGTGTGCCTGATTCGCTTATAGCCGCAAGATAAAGGCTGAGACGGTCACACTACCCCGCCGCCGATACCGACTGCGCAGTGTTGGCTTCCTCGCGAACCGTTCAACGTCGTGAATTCGACTGAAGTGTTGCCTCTTGGCTCGCCGCTGAGCGATTTTTGATTTGCCGGATCTGCCGGTCAAATAGACGGACTTCGATCGACAACGTCGCAGTACGGAATCAAAACAACGACTCATCGCAAGGATCAATAACCGGCGGCGCAGCCGTCTTTGCGTGGGTCGGTGCCGCCGTGCAAGACACCGTGCTCGTGGTCGATCAGGATCGCCTGATATCCGCCAAATGCTCCGCCAGGTCCGGCTAGAAGGTGGCCGCGTGCTTCGAGAGCTTGCAATGTGTCGAGCGGGAAGCCCCATTCATGGCCGATGCTGCCGCCGCCGTGGACTTCGGGGCGACCGGTCGGTGTCGCGCTGCCGGAGTGTTGCACTCGCGGATGTTCGCCCGCACGCTGCACGTTCATGCCGAAGTCGATCATGTTGACCAAGACTTGCACATGCCCCTGCGGTTGGAAGTCGCCCCCCATCACGCCGAAGCTCAGCCACGGTTTGCCAGCTTTCGTGACGAAGCCCGGAATGATCGTGTGAAACGGTCGCTTGTGAGGTTCCAGGCGGTTCGGATGTTCGTCATCCAACGCGAACAGACAGCCTCGGTTTTGCAATGCGAAGCCAACATTCCCCGGCACGACTTGCGAGCCGAAGCCGTAGTAGTTGCTCTGAATGAACGAGCAACAATTGCGGTCCTTGTCCACGACCGTCAGATAAATCGTGTCACCGTGCGTAAGTTTCGCGTCGCCCGGATCGACTGACTTCGCCGCGTGCTGCATGTCAATTCGTTCGACCTGCCGCTCGGCGTATTCCTTCGAGATCAATTCCTTGACCGGCGGTGTGCCGAAGGCTGGATCGAAGTAAAATCGCGAGCGATCGGCGAACGCCAACTTCTTGGCCTCGATCAACAGGTGCAGGTAATCGGGATGAAACGGGCCGAGCGATTTCAGATCGTGCGGCTCCAAATAGTTGAGCATCTGCAAGGCCGCGATCCCTTGCCCGTTCGGAGGGAGTTCCCAGATGTCGTAGCCCCGGTAATTCGTGCTGACCGGCTGCACCCATTCGGACGTGTGATCGGTGAAGTCTTGCTTCGTGAAGAACCCACCATTCGCTTGGCTGAACCGTACGATCTCGGCGGCGATTGGGCCGTTGTAAAAGGCATTTCGTCCGCCAGTTGCGATCGCTCGATACGTTGCTGCCAGATGCGGATTTTTGAACAAATCGCCGACGTGCGGCGGCTGGCCGTTTGGCAGATAAGTCGCTTTCGAGTCCGGCCACTTCGACAAATTCGCCGCCGACCCCGACCACAATCCGGCAATGATCTCGCTGACCGGGAACCCGTCCTCTGCGTAGTTGATGCTCGGATCGAGGAGTTTGGTGAATGGCATCGTGCCAAATCGCGACCGCAACATCTCCCAGCCATCAACGCAGCCGGGAACCGACCAGCTCAGCGGACCGGAGTCGGGAATTTCTTTGAGATCACGTTTGGCGAAGACCTCGCGATTTAGTTGGAATGGAATGCGACCGCTGGCATTGAGTCCGTACAACCGCTTGGTCTTCGCGTCCCAATAGATCACAAACAGATCGCCACCGATCCCACAGCTCATCGGTTCGACCAGCCCGATCATCGCGCTGGCCGCAATCGCCGCGTCGGCCGCGTTGCCTCCAGCCTTGAGGACATCGAGTCCCGCCTGCGCCGCCAGCGGATGACTAGTCGCCACGATTCCGTTCTTGGCAATGACGGCCGATCGTCCCGGATGCGGTAACACTCGCGGCGGTGCGGCTTCAATCGGCGGCTGCGATCCGTCGAACATCACCAACGAACCGGAAATCAACGTCATCACAATCATCCAGGGCATCGTTTGGAAAAAGCGAAGGTCGATCACGGGACACCTCACGACGACAACCACGAACCCACAACGTGCAACAGTGTGAACTTGCGGGAGCGGTGCCGCAAGCTGACGACCTCGCTGACGTCAAAGTGCCTCCGCCCAGAGCGATTTGTCTTTCAACATGATCCGTCGCAGCAGCGGCAGCGGCGGCGAACCGTGGCTGAGCAGCGTGTCGTGGAAGCGTTGCAGCGAGTAAGACTCGCCTTCCTGCTTTTGCCAGTCGCGACGCAGTTTGAGAATCATTAGCTTGCCGAGCGTGTAGTGTAAATAGCCGGGATCGTAGGTGCCGCGGGTCGCTTCTTGCCGAGCGGGCTGTTCTTGGTAATAGCAGTTGTCCTGAAAGAATTTGGTCGCATCCTCCAAGCTCATGTCGTCGCAGTGCATCTTGATCGAGCAACACAAGCGGCAGAGTCGCAGCAGCGCTTCGTCCGATTGAGCAAGTCGATACTTGGCGGTTCGCAAGCGATCGGCTTCGGTCGGCGGCATCGCTGACGGAGCCGGGAAACCTTCGTCGAGCAGCATCTGTTCGGTGTAGTGTGCCCAGCCTTCGACAAACGCATAGCTGTAAAAACATTTCCGAACACGGCTCAACTTGGAGGCATTGAAGTGCAAATGCTGCTGATAGTGGCCGGGATACGCTTCGTGAATCGAGACGACATCAGTTGTGTAGAAATTGAACGCGGTTAGCCACTCGTTCTTTTGAGTTGCACTCCAGGCTTCATCAACGGGAGTGACGTAATAAAACGCTTCAGTCGAACCGGTCTCAAACGGGCCGGGGGAATCCATGGAGGCGAAACTGGTGGCGCGACGAAACGCCGGGGTCTCTGCCACCGCGACGCGCACGTCCGACGGCATCGACGCGATTTTTTTTGCAAGCACGAATTCGCGGATAGCTTCCAGATTTTTTGCGGTGTCGGGAATCAAGCTCTCGGCGGTCGGATGATCTTCTTGAATGGCCGTGAAGACGTCGATCGGCTTTCGAGTTGGGTCGATGAGCTTGGCGGTTTCGGCGAAGATGTTTTGTTCGCGACGAAGTTCAGCCAAGCCCAATTCCAAGATTGCTTCCGGCGACTGCGGGACCAACTCCAGTTCACGTAACATGCGGGCGTACTTTTCGCGACCTATGCCAAACCGATGATCGGACTTCGGCAGTCGTTCCGATTTCAGCCAGTCCGAGAATCCGCGGAGTTCCTTGATGGCTACGTCGTTCGCTGACTTCAACTCCGCTTGCAGGCCGGCATCCTTCAAATCGCTGATCGCCTTCGGCAAATCTTTCTGCAAGAAATCCGCTCCGCCGTTCGCGACCTTGATCGCTGTTTCGACGATCGGTCGGCCGAGCACCGGTTCCAAGTTTTCCTTGGCCGCTGCCAGCAATCGCGGAATCTGTTTTTCCACCGCGATGATTGAACGGACGCGATCGGCCAACGGGGCGTAATCGCGAATCAAATAGTTGTCGATCTGAATCGCTTGCACATAGACGCTGGGGTTTCTCTGAAAGGCCTGCAGGCCGTCGAATTCAAATTTCGCTTTGCGCAGACCGGCGAGCAACACCTCGCGATCTGCCTGGGCGCGTTCACTAAGTTGCTTGACGGGCCAACCAGCGAATCGCCGTTCAAATTCTTGCAGCCGACTCTGCTCACGAGCCAAGGCCGCTGCGGAGTAATCGGCGAGCCGACCGTCCTGTTCGTGCAGTCCCAACTCCAATGCGGTGTGCGGTCGAAACGCAAAGTAGCCGGACAAAAATTCATCCGCTTGAGCCGCGAACGCGCGATTACTCAGTGATTCCGGTTCGGCACTCAGAATTGTCATGCACAAGAACAGTACGGGAAGCATCCGTTGACCTCCGGGAGACGAGATTCAAAGGGAGCACACTAACTCGAAGCGTTTGCGAGGGCGAGCGCTCCACAAGGCTGGGAATTGGAGACTTTCGGAATTGGAGCCCAATGGGCGGATCTCAAATCTCGTTCCTAGTCCGCCGAAACGTCGGCGGAACCAGCAGCCACGAGAACAGCACGACCGCTCCGAACGAACAGTAGATCAACGTGAAAACCCACCGCTCGGCATCAAAGAACAGCCGGTCGTGGACCCAGGTGGCAATGAAGTCGCCGCGATAGCTTGTTTGCCCTGCGAGGTCTCTCAGTCGCTGTTCCCAAACCGTCAGCGGGCAGGTGATGCCGCACAGACTTTCCGCCACGACGAATCCGATCGCCGCCAGATGGATCGCTCGAAACGAGACGCCCCGCACCCACTTCCAGCGCCGCACGCCACCAACTAAGGTCAACAGCAGCCCGAAGACCACGAACGCCACGAAGGCGAAGTGAACGACAACGACAAAATCAGCAGTCAGTCGGTAAAGTGTTGGCATGTCACTCAGGAGACCGATTTGGTTGCGGATATTCCATGAAGTCGAGAGTGCGAGGGCATTCGTTGCGAGAAATACTCCGACCCTGGAAACGCGAGATTCGAGACCGTGATGCGATTTCAGTTTCAATATCCCGAGTTGTTCTTGCTGGCGATTCCGCTGATCGTCGCGTATCGGCGGTGGGGAACTGCTCGTGGAATGACCGGGGTATTGCGAGTGACGTTGCTCACGCTGCTGCTGCTGGCGCTGACGGGGCCGCGGTGGAATCTTGGCGGTGAGGGAATTGACATCCTCGTTGTGGCCGATCGGTCGCGGTCGCTTCCTCCGAAGGCGGAACAGGCGATTCGAGAATTGATTCGCGATCTGGAACACAATCGCAAGGCGGGCGATCGGATCGGGCTTGTGACATTCGGATCGCGTGCGGAGATTGAACACACGCTGAAGCACGACAGTGAACTCGGCGCGTACACGCGTGAGGTTATTCCCGACGGCTCCGATTTGAATGACGCGATCTCGACCGCATTAAATCTGATTGAGCCGACTCGGCCCGCGCGGATTTTGGTGATGTCGGACGGCGAGTCGAACGGAGCGTCGCCGCTGTCGGCCGCAAGGCGTGCTCGCGAGGCGGGAGTGCCGGTCGATTTCCGATTGTTCGAGCGAAACCGCATCGGTGATGTGGCGATTGAGTCGCTCAGCCTGCCCGATGTCGTCGTGCCGCGCGAGCCGTTTCAGTTTGCGGTGTGGGTTCATGCCAGCAAAGAGTCATCGGGAGAAGTCCGCGTGCTGCGCGACGGAACAGAGATTGCCAAACAAGGCTGGCGATTCTTGCCCGGTTTGAATCGAGTCATCTTCCGCGATGTGCTGGAACGGGGCGGGCTGGCGAATTACCGCGCGGAGTTGATCGTCGGCGGGCAGCGGGTTGGGGGGGAGGGGGAGATGGGGGGAGGGGGAGAGGGGGAGAAGGGGAGCGGGGGAGAGGGGGAGAAATCAAATCTC